>CAYTSB010000009.1:0-25319 GCA_964440405.1 uncultured Muribaculaceae bacterium | reverse complement strand
CATTTGGCAGAGGCGGAGAGAATCGAACTCCCATCAAAAGTTTTGGAGACTCCTATGCTACCATTATACCACGCCTCTGGAACACATTAATTTTAGCATTTTTAACTAATTTATTCAAGAAATATATTTTAATAACATATAATCTTATTAGGTGAAGTGAATTTATGTTAATTAAATATACAACTAAAGAATTGGATTTACTGGCTAGAATAATGCGAGCAGAAGCATTAAACGAAGGTAATTTAGGAATGTTGATGGTTGGCAATGTTGTTGTTAATAGAGTATTAGCTGATTGTTTAACATTCAGAAATATTAATACTGTTTCTGATGCAATTTATCAACCCAATCAATTTGTTGGAACAAACAGTTCACTATTTTATAGTAGTTCTACTACATTAGAAAAAAGATTAGCTGAAAGGATTTTAAATGGCGAATATTATTATCCTGCAACTAATGCTTTATGGTTTTATGCACCGGCATCCGGAGTTAACTGCCAACCTATTTGGTTTGACCAAGAATTAGCAGGTAAATATAAAAATCATTGTTTTTATATACCAGATCCCGGGATATGTAAAAAAATACATTAAACTAGTTGGGTATCAATAGTTTTTGCCCTATTGACAATGTTGATCCTGCTAAATTATTCAACTTTTGAATTTCAGTAACAGTTGTATTAAACATTTGAGCGACGCGATATAAATTATCGCCTTTTTCAACTGTATAAATTTTATTTTCTAAATCTATTGCCGGAACATTTAGCTGCTGTCCAATATAAAGTTCATTAGTAGTTAAATTGTTTAATTCTTTTAATCTATCCACTGTTATTTTATATTTATTAGCTATTCCGTATAAAGTATCGCCCGCTTTAACGGTATACACTGATGATGGTTCAGTAGCTTTAATTATTAATTCCTGACCGATACTTAGAGTATTAGAAGTTAAATTGTTTAGTTTTTTTAGTTCATCAACAGTCAGACCATATCTCTTGGCTATACTATATAAAGAATCGCCTTTTTGAACCTTATAAATATTTTCTTTTGGAGTTTCAGTTGTTAAAGTCACTTTTAAAACATCGCCAACATTAAGTAGATTAGAAGTTAAATTATTAATTTCTTTTAGTTCATCAGCCGTTAAACCATATTTTTTACTTATACTCCATAAAGAATCGCCTTTTTGAACTACATAATATCCAGATCCAGCTTTTGGAACATATTTCAATCCTTTATAATCAGCAACGGCTCTAACTACAGCTTCGGCATAATTTTGCCAATCGTTTTTAAGTTGAGTCACATCATCTCCTGTACTATCTAAAAATCCATATTCAACAATTATTGCTTCTGTATTTGGAGTATCACGATGAATAAAATAATAATCTAGCATTGGATTACTTGGTAATCTTCTCTGGTAATATTTTCTTGTATTCTGACCTTCTTTTATTAATTCAGCATCTATTCTTTTTGATAAGGTATCAGTATTTCTAAGTGCATAAATAACTTCTGCACCATCTCCACCTGGGATAGGTTAAAATGTGATTTTAAGTTTTTTTGCTAATTGTGTTTAAACTGCGACACTAGTGCGACATTACTGCGACATTTTATTTTATTACATAAACTTTTTTTGGATCTTTAACTGAAGTTCCAATCCATGTAATTAATTCCAAATCTTGAAGTTTTTTTAATCTCCTTTGAACTGTTTTCCTATCTCTAGAAATTAGTTCGGCGAGTTCAGAAGTAGTCATTTTCCCTCTATCATGAATAGCTTGAATCATTTGTTGCTCTAACAAATTTAACCCTTCCCATTTTTCATTGAGACTATCATTTTTGAGTAATGTTTCGGTTTTGCGCTTACTTCTCATAATTATATTATTTTTTAACACTAATTTAACCGACCTTCCATTTGGTTCTGAATACTCTGGATCATCAAGAAAGAATTCTTTCATTTCTTTATAAATTCTTTTTACTCCTTCATTCAATTCTCTTACAATGCTTAGTTCAGTTAATACTCTAGATATTTGTGGATTTCTTGAAAATCTTTCAACCTTCATAGTATCCAATGTTATAAGAGCCGGAAGTTTACCTGGGCTTATTATTTCTAATCTGTCATCATATAATACTATTTTTATATGTTCGCCGCCAATGGAATAATCTCTATGTGTTACAGCATTTACAAGTCCCTCCATCCATGCAAATTCGGGATATTCAGGAACTTTGATAAATTTCCCATCAGGACCTAGATGATTAAATTCTCTTAATTGTGTTTCAATAAACTTTTTAGATTCCATAATAACTTTATATAAAGGCAAAGCAAATGTCACATCTTTTACTACATTCATTTCAGTTCCTGTTTGCATTTCAGTTCCTTCAATTTTAATAATTCTAACTCTTGCACTAGGCAAAAATAGTGAAGGATCTTGTGTAAAGAGTAAAACTCCTGCATTAGTTAAACATTCTTTTCCTTTTTCTGAAATTAAAAATTTTCTAGCTTTTAATAAATCACGAGTGTTTTTATCTGTTTTTAACTTTTCCCTATATAAATTAATTATATCTTCATCAATATCTTCTAATGTCGCTCTTCTTGATAATTCATCTTCGAATACTGCTTCATTTCTATCATATTCTAATAATCTAATTTGTTCTGCTGTTAGTTTATTTGATGAATCACCCTGTCTTAGATAAACCTCATCCCTACTTGTTCTAATAACCTTATTAGAACTTAGCTCAACATGAAACAATAATAATTTATCATTTTCATTATTATTATTTTTAACATTAACAATCTCAATATGATGATTAGGAATATTTTTTAAATATGCTAGTGTAAAAACTTTTTGTAATTCATTAAGTTTGTCATATCCAATGCCTTTAAACCCTGTTATTAACCCATCGTTTTCTATACCAAGTACTATTAAACCACCATTAGCATTTGCAAAAGATGAAACAATATTTGCCAAAGATTTTATTTCTATTCTGGCGCTTTTTCTATCAAAATACAAATTTTCTTTATTACTTTTTAAATAGTCTATAGTTAAACTTGTATTTATTTCTGATATTGGCATACCATCACCTCTCATATTATTTTATCATATTTTACATAGATTTCACTATTTTATAATCGACATTTTTTTACGATCTGCTGCGACACTAGTGCGACATTACTGCGACATTTAATTTTTATTGTTTATTAAACACAAATTAAAAATTTCTAAACTTGTACATTATTTCAATGTTCTTATCTTTATCAATACAAATCTTATCAATAATTGTTTTAAGAAGTTCTCTACTAGGATTTTCTATATCTAAAAGTTTTTTTATTTCTTTTTCGTAATTTTTAATATCCTTGATAATATTTGGCAATACTTCTTCTTGTTTTTTTATTTCTTCTAATCTATTTTTAGTTAGTTTTAAATTTTTTTCGACATCAGTAGATAATCTTAAATAGGAATCAGTTGAAATATTACCTTTAAACCTATCTTCGTACAGCATATCAACTTTTCTTTGTAAATCATTGATGCGAAGTATTAATATGTTTTTTTCTTCAATATTACTCTTAATATATAAATTCTCTTTAGATACTTCTTCAGCTAGTGATTTTATATTGATACTATCCAAATATTTTTTACAAGTTGTTTTTATTTTTTCTATTAAGGCAGTTTCTAACTTATCATAAGGAATAAAATGTGGTTCACATAGTCTTCTTTTAGGATCTCTTGAATACTTATTACAATTAACAGTCCAATAGTTTTTATTTTTTCTATAAGTAATTGTTAAAGTATTCCTACACTCCTTACAATAAATTAAATTTTCAAATAATCTTTTATCACGATTTTTATATGTCTTTCTAGTCCTATATGGACTTTTTTGAATTCGTTCATAAACTGTTTTATTTACTAGTGGTTCGTGAGTGTTTTCTACAATAATCCAAAAATTCTTTTCTAAAGCTATTTTCTTCATTGATTTATAACTTAATTTGGTTTGAACATTTTGAACCATATCGCCTGTATACATTCTATTTTTGAGAATTTTATTAACTGATGAAATAGTCCAAGTTTCATTATAAACTTTTGAATTAATATTTTTTCTTTTTAATGAGCTTGGTGTTTTAATGCCTAAAAAATTTAAATGCGATACTATCTCGCTAATTCCAACTCCATTATCAGCCATTTCAAATATTTTCTTAACAATAGGCGCATATTCCGGATTAGGAATTAAATGCCCTTTATCAAGAGGATCTCTCATATATCCATAACATGGTTCGCTTCCTATAAATTTGCCTTGTTCTTTTTTACTTTTTAAAATTGAACGAATCTTTTTAGAAGTATCTTTACTAGCCATATCATTAAATAAAGCTTTAAATGGTGCGATATCATTATTAGCACTTTCTAAAAAAGTATCTATTTGATCTAAAATAGATATGTATCTTATTTTTTTACTTGGAAAGTATTGTTCAATATAATATCCACACTTAATGTAATCTCTTCCTAGCCTTGATAAATCTTTGGTAATAACCGTATTAATTATATTGTTTTCAATATCTTTAAGCATTCTAATAAATGCCGGTCTTTCAAAGTTAGTACCAGTATAACCATCATCAACATATTCATTTATAAAAGTAAAATTGTTTTGTTTAATATAACTCATTAAAAGATTTCTTTGGTTAACTATGCTTTCGCTTTCAGATTCAAAAGATTTATCAAAATCTGCTTCTGATAATCTGATGTATAATCCCACTTTATAAAAGCTAGGCGGCTGTAAGATATAGTTATACATAACTACCTTATTAGAATGCTCTTAACATACTTTTTTAATAAATCAGTTAAACTATCATTGCTTTTTGAAAACTTTTCTATTATTTTATCCATATTTCACCTGTTAAATTATATGTTTAATAGCAATATTTTATATTTTTGACGCAAACTTTACGCATTTTAATAAGGTTTTTGAGATTCAAATTGTCAAAATGTTAATATAAACTTATAATTAAGTTAGAAAGAAAGGGATAGTTGTGGCTACAAAAAAGTTTAAATTTCTTTTAGCTTTTATAGCATTATCAGTATGTTTGTGCTTAATGAGCAGCACCTATTCAAGATATGTTGCTGGTGCTACTGGAAATATCGATGTTTTATTTGCCAAATGGCAAATTTTAGTCAATGAAAATGATATTACAAATAGTTCAACATCAAGCATAATATTCATCCCAACGATGGAAACTAATGATAATGTAGCATCTAATAGTATTGCTCCATCATCTAAAGGCTATTTTGATATTGACATTGATCCGACTAATGTTGGAGTGTCATTCAAATATATTATTGGTTTAGCAATTGAAAATGAAAATGTCCCGGACTTAATGATAACTAAGTATGCAATTATTCCTAAAGATTATATTGAGGGAGATTTACTTGAAACAATTAATTTAATGGACAATAATATAACTAATAATTTATATTTTGATAAAAACATAGAAGATTTTAGTTTTGAATCATTTACTATTAGAATCTATTTTGAATGGTATGAGGGCCTTGACGAAACAATGAATGATGAAGCCGATACTATCATCGGTAATAATGCTGCTATTGAGGAAGAATCATTCGTTATTAAAGCTAATATTAATTTTGAACAATTAATTAACTAAAAAAAGAATTAATAATTAATTCTTTTTGTTTGTAAAAATTATGCAAAAAACTATAATTTTTCTTATATTTACTTTTAACTTTTTTAAAGCTATTTATTAATTACTACTACTGGTATAACATTACAATTAGTTAATTTATTTTCATTATATATTTTAGAGTTTGTATCATCAATTTCTTTTACTGCAAAAGCACTATCAATATCATACTCACTGCTGGACCAATAACAGCTATTATTAGTAAAAGAATAGAATCTATCAGTAATAAAGCGATAATAACCTCTGGCACTAATTGTTTTATTAAGTTCTATATTTATTCGATTTGAATAATTCAAATTACCAATAATTACATCAGAAATATTTTCTCTAACAAGATAAGAATCAGTAATATCTGTTGCAATTATTTTAAGGATATCACTAACTTCTAAAGCTCTTGTAGTAACAGTCCAATTACTAGTTATACTTTGTAACAAAGTATCATAATCATTAAATGATCCTGTAGCATATATTTTTTTGGGATCAGGCAATAAGTTTAAAGTCTGATCTTTTAAAGTGCTATTAATATCTATTATAAATCCTTTAATACAAGTATCACTTAGTTCTGAACATCTTTGATTAGTTACTGGATTAAATAAAATTACATCTCCTAAATCATAATCAATATCACTAGCATTTTCTTCTTCAATATATTGTTCTGCTGTAACTGTTATAATAACTTGAATTGATGGTCTAATTTGATAGTTTGGATCCAAATTCTTTTTATTTATTTCTTCTTGTTGGAAATTATAGGCATTATTTCCCCACAAACTATCTAATTCATTATTGCCAGAATCAAGTGGCCACGAAGCCGATACTTCAAACATTGCTTCATCATCTTTGGCCAAAATATATTGTTTAGATAAATTGATGTTAATGTTAAATGGGTATTCATGGGCCAGTTGGTCTTCAACATAGGGTGAGGTTGTTTCTTCATTAACAATATAATTATCCTTCTCATCACCAAGCATTCTGGCTGATACTATTGAGTATTTAACTTGAGCATTTGAATCCCCTTTATTTTTAATTTTAATTATTTCGTTTACAGGCTCCATTCCTGGATGAATCTCTGATAAAGAGATAGTTATATTATGAGATACTGCTTCGCCATTTTTTTCAAGTTCAATATACCAGGCTTTAACTCCAATTTCAGTTGAAGCACTAGCTAATCCACTATAGGCAAACCAAGCAAGAGTTACTGATATAAATGAAACAGTTATGAAAAATAAAGACACAATATTTATTTTTAAATATGCCTTGTGCTTTTTTTTCATTTATATCACCTCACTTTTTATAACTTTGTTTTATTTTATAAATCGTTATTACTTTTTTCTCTTCTTTTCTTTTCTTTGTTTAATAATACTGCTATCATTTCATGTCCTACTATATAAAGGACAGAAATTATTATAAAGAAATAAAACCACGTGTTGCTAGCTATTAATCTATAAATTACTGAAAGGATTAATGACTTATATACAACAACTCCATATAATTGACTTTCATAAACTAACGGATCTTCTACTAAGTTAGATATACCTTTTGTATGAAAAACATATTTTCCCTTACTATTTTGTTCAATTGCCACAACTTCGTGAGTTATAACTTTATTATAAAAGTCACCTGAAACGCCTTTATAACTAATGGCATCGCCGACTTTTATTTTAGATGGTGCCTTTTTTTTAGCAATTAAAACATCACCAACATCATATTTTGGTTTCATACTTCCTGATATTACTGTAAACATACGATAATTTAAAATAGATATTTTATTATTGCTAAATCTTTGCAAACACACAACCAAAAAAAAGGCAAGAATAAATATGGTTGCAACTACTTGAAATGTTTTTATAATAATTTTTATTGGTTTTTTCATAAAATCTCCTATAAATAATCTTGAGTTTTTTCTAAATACTCATCCATTATGCTTCTAAATTTCTTTTTGACATCGCTTGAATTAACTAGTTTTCGATTTTTTTCATTTTTTATTTCACTGCTTACTAATTGCAATATTTCTTTATCGGTTATGTCAATTCCACTATTCATAAGGATTGCTACTGTATTTTTTATTTGCTGCCTGATCATAAGGATTGCATATTGAGTGATCTTTTTCTCTTGCCATCTTTTACTGGCATTAATTGAATCAAGAATATAATAGCTGGTTAAGAAAGTGTCATCCATAATTGTTTTTAAAACTTCATTACCTGTACTATTTAATCCCTCCTTGGGTTTACTACTATTTTTAATATCATAATTTTGTAAAAACTCCCATAGTTTTATAGCCATTTGAAAGTTAGGATTTTTTAAAATCATGTTAGTTTTTTTAATTGGCGGTATTACAAAAGCAACCCTGGCTTTTTTTAAAGATGTAAAAAAATCATTACGACGCCAGCTGATAATATAATCATTAATTTTTTTAATTCGTATTTTTATTGATTCTAATTCTTTTTCAAATTCTTCGGGATCTTTTGATAATTTAACGGCACTAATTTCCAATTCAATATTTATTTTTTCGTTATTAGTATTAGTAGATGCTGCATATTCCAAAGTCTTATCTTTTTTAGATTTTAAATTTTCTAGCATTTTTTCTTTTCTAACAATAAATCTTATTAAATTAGAAACTAAAGTATAAATAAATCTATTTTCATAAGTATTGTAAGTTTCTTCGCGACGCATAATCAATATTTTTGAAGGATGAACCTCATTAGTTATAGGATCAATCTTTTCAATATAATGGGTTTTTTTAGCTAAATCTTTAATACTTTCAACTGATACTTTTTTGGCTTTTTCAATTTTAACAACATCTTCTTCACTGACAAGAGCAAACTTGGGATTTCTAATAATATTGTCGATATAAGGACAGATATGCTCAATTGTATCTAACCAGTTAAAAGAAACAGCTTCGCTTTCAACCGCTGATTCAAAATACATATTAGATTCCATGTTTTTTACTAACATTGAATTTTTATCCAATGTTTTTTTGTCAACCGTTAACTGTTCCATCTATTACCTCTTTTATACTGTTTTCTTAAGCCTTTCTAAATAGTCAATACATTCTTTCATGGTATTGTCACCAAATTCTTTATTTAAATATTTGATGAATGGATCAATTTCATCTCTAATTAAAGAGATATTTAATTGATCAAATTTATGAAATATTTTCTTAGCGACAAAATAATCAATCGCTTCAGTTTCTTTACCACCACAAGCAGTATAAACCGGCACGAATGTTCTTAATTGTTTCATAATACGATTACCGAATGCCACTCTAAAATGTCTAACAACATAATTATCCATTTCCTTGACTTTGTCCAAATTCTTATCAGAAATAGGTTTGTTTTCTTCAGCTGATGCAAATAAAGATTCTAGATAACTGGAATTAATTTCAAGTGCTTCCTGTTCGCGACATTTAAATGGATCAATTTTGCTATTAATATCTATTGGCATAGCACGGTCATAAACTTTATCAGTAACCATGAAAGTTGAATCATCGTTATTAATTGTTCCGATATACCATAAATTTGGTGGAAGTTTTAATTTACCACTCATAATTTTTTTAGGATCAGTAGGCCAAGCACTTGTGACCAATTCAATAATCCATTCGCTACGAGAAGGCATTTCCAAAATAGATAACATTTCTGCAAAATAATATTCAACACGAGCAATATTCATCTCATCTAAGATAATGGTATGAATTTCATTATCATGCCCAGCAATATATAATTCTGCCAACACATCTGTTTCATTAAACTTCTTTGTAAATTCATTGAAATATCCTAATAACTCTGTTTTATCACGCCATGAAGGTTGAACAGAAGCAATACATGAATCATTCTTAACAAATTTCCCCCAAGCATATGCTAAAGATGTTTTACCAGTTCCAGATATACCCTGCAAGATTATTAATTTACCACAAGCAAGACCACTAAAGAAAGCTCTTAAAATTGGATAATCATAATATAGTCTTAATTGGCTGGCAGCAAAACATCGAAAATTTTCAACAAGCTCTTCTAAAGAAAAATTGTTGCTATATGTTTTGACTTTATAAGAAGCATATTTCTTGTCAATTTTATGAAGTTTAGGAAATCTAATATTAGCATCGTCTTCTTCCCCATCGACAGTATCTTCTATTGTTGTTTCTTCTTTTTCGCCTGGTTTTAATCCTAATTGTGATACTTTCATAGCCATTAATTCATCTTTTTCAGCCATTAATTTTACAACTTGATTATTTAAATCAGAAATTTCATTTAATAACTCTTCCTGATTTAGTTTACCTTTTCTTGATCTTAATAATTTTCTAATACCAAAGAATATTAGAAGTAGTATTAATCCCGCTATAATGACTAGAACTGCTACAGCTAAAATCACAAATATCCATTCAGCACCTTCAAAACTATCTTTATAATTATTAATTATTGCTTTGTAATCGCCAAAATTAGCTAGTTTGATTATTCCTTTATAGATTCCAGAAACCATTAAAACAATTCCATCAAAGAATACGGAAATAAATTCATAGAAAAATCTGACGAATGTACTCATATCTCTTCACCTCCGAAACCTCCAACTTTGGTTTCAACATCATCATAAACAACATTTTCAATTAGTTCTTTTGGAATTGACGCTATAATTTCGTTGGCATTTGCTGCTTTCTTATTAATAAATATATAATCAGCAATAACTAAATCTTTACTATTTTTAGTATTAACTGTAATATTACCAGCAAAAGCAATAGCAAATTTATAGCCTTTTTTTCTTAATTCTTTAACTATTTTTTTATGGCTTAATAATACCTTAAAATCTATTACGATATAAATATTATCTTTAGTATATTTATCTTCAATCATTCTTATTGTTTTTTCCAGCTTTTTTTCTTTATCATACAAACTATCAGGTATATATAAAATATATTTGGTATTAAATTTTGCATTTATCATATCTTTTGCTAATTGACCTGATAATAAGGTTAGAAGTACTTCCATCTTATCTTCAGCAATAATCCCATTAGCATATGTTTTATCAATAATATATTCGCTATACACTTTACTAAATGCAATGTTATGTTTTAAATCTAAAGCATACATTCCTTTTTTTGAAAGTTTATTAAAGTTCAAATCAAACATATTGGTTTCCAGTTTTTTTAAGAAATATTCTAAAGTATTATTATATTTTCTTTGGGTTCTAATTAATTCATTAACTATTAAATTCGTAATTTGAAGATTCCATTCTTTAAAGCATTTTAATATTTCTTTTTTATAAAATTCTTTTTTGGCTTTTAAGTCTGTAATTGAATCTTTTGCTAAATCCAAACCGATAATTAAAGAAAACGCTTTAGAATATTCGTTAATAATGTCAGCTTTCTTAGGATTGGTTTTCAACAAATTATTAGCTGTTTGTTGAATGATTTTTCTAATCCTGGTAATTGAAAGATTACCTTCATAATTAGTACCATCATTAAAATTATGATTATAATATTTTATATCAATATAAGCATTAATAAATGTTGTATGAATAGTTTTGTTATAACTTTCCTCGATTAAAATATTAATTAATTCATTTAACTCTTCTTTTTTAATAATCATTGTTGTATCGATTACATTTTTGCCTTTTTTGCTAGCATTATTCTTTAACAAATCTAGGTTTATTTCAGTTAGACTTTCATCTTCTGGTGTAACAGTTTCAAGTTTGGCTTGCAACTTTTTCAATTTATCAGAATCATCTGAATCATTACTTTTTAATTCGTTTTGAGCTATTTCTAGTAAAGTATCATTAATTTCAGAGCTGTCAACAGAAATAACACGATATAAAATTGTTTTTTCTAAATCTTCTTCACTCATTTTAGCCACTTCTTCTTTAGCTAATTCCTGTTTAACCTCTTCATATTGATTATCATCTTCTTCACTAGTATTAAGAGTGCGAAAGATGAGTTCATTTTCATTATTTTCTGTTTTTTTAGAAGAAAGGTTTTCTTTGGTAAGAACAGGTTCACTAACTAAATCACTATTATGAATTTCAAAATCATTATAAAAAGCTGTTTCTTTATCTGATTTTTTGAATTTTTTTAATAATTTAGTAATAGATCTAATAATGCTACCAAGCAAGTTATTATCATTAAATACTTTGTCTTTTTTAAAAGCAAAACTAAATAAAACTATTGTAATAATTAAAGTAATTAAAACACCGGGATTGAATATAGTTTTACGAAGAATACCAAAGTTTGGTATAATACTTACTACTTTACCAACAATTTGGCTTTGATCAACTGGTTTATCATCGTCGCTAGGATTGGCATCTCCTCTAGTTAAGTAAGTCCCCGCATAAACTTCAACAACCCGATGAGTAATATAATCATTATCTAACTTATAAGTTATAATATCATTTAATTTTACTTTTTGAGTAAGTTTAACTACAATCCAATCTCCGGCACTAATAGTATCTTCCATGCTACCAGTTTGAACATCAAACACTGAATATCCGAAAAAATCAGCATAATCTTTTTTCATAAATCTAGTTTGAATATTGGTGTATATTGAAATTAATAGAATAACACTAAAAATAATAATCAATGCATTTAATACAAGATTTCCTATTTTTTCAATGGTGATTTTCTTAAAATTTTTGGTTATATTATCCATATTAGTAATCATACTCCCTTATTTTATTAACTATACTGTATAAATTTTAACATATTCGACAATTATTTACAATCTTTTAAGGTTAAAAAAAACACATAATTTTTTTATGCGTTTAATTGAATTTTAATTATTTTCTTCGCTTCCGTATTTGATTTCAATAATCAAAAGGTATATTTGATGAACAAATATTAAAAAGCTTGGTATCAAAATAGCAAAGAAGAAACCCCATTGGGATAAAATTATTGTTAAAAACGTTCCTAAATTAGCATAGATTTTGTATGGTACACCTATTATAAGGTCTTCTGAATAGACACTACCATTTTTGAAGCTAATATTTTCAGCCTCAGCATTAGTTTCTCCCACTTCGCCAACATCAATACTAACAGTACCAGATTTATCCACTTTATAAGTAAAGGCATCATCACCAATTTTAATGTTGGATATTTTCTTGCTTTCAACAATAACAGCATCGCCCTTGTGATACTTTTCAGAAGATATTTTTTCGGTTACAAAGATTAGAGAATACTTATCTATTTCAGTAATTCCACGCTTATTTCTATTTAAAATTATCATTGTCATTAGAATTGCAAATGTAAAAAATATAACTGCCAAAATCGTCAAAAATACTTTCTTAACCATTCTTAAAAACTTCATTTTTACCACCTATTATAATCATAACACAAATAATTTAATATATCAAAATATTCTTCAAGCTTAAATTAAATTTGACATTAGCATCCGACATCTTCATTTAAAGTAAATTCTGATTTATCGTAATTATTAGTGCTATCCTTTCTATAAAATATATAATTCAAAGCCTTTTGAGCTTCAACATTAATCATAATTTTATTGATATAACCATTATCATCAACATCATAAGAACTAAATTCACTTTTATCATTAGCAATTATTACTTTTGTACTATCCCAATTGATACTGATACATTTATCAGTTAAATATGAATTGCTTATAATCAAACGATCATAATTACTATAATTTTTATAATCTAGTTTAAGCTCTCCTTCTTCTAGAGTCGCTTTATGAAGAATAAAACGCCCTTGAAGTATTTTTTGATATGGGGTTGTTGATGTTGCTTTAATTAGTACTATAACATCCTCAATCTGATAACTTTCATCTTTTACTATAATGTCAAAATGAAGATCACTTGATGATTTTTCATTGCTCCATTTATAGCCACCCATTTCACAGTCGGTTTTATTGTAGCCACTGACATCTTCATCATCTTTAAGATTAACACATATTTGAAAACTTGACAGAGTGCCATCAAAAGTATTGCTGGTTGTATTATTTAAATGACAATCTAAATAAGCTGCCTCCTCGCCCTCAATTTCACAGTCAATTCTATAATTTATATCAGAACTCGTCGCAACACTCTCATTTAAATTATTTCTAATGTTAAAATAAACACTATTGCCATCCCATAAATTATCAACATTTTCAATAACATCTAATCCTAAATAATCACTATTAAAATAAAAATCTTTCGATTTTAAATAATAATCAATAACTGAATTATATACATATTTAGCATAACTTACGCCATAACGCCAAAAGAATAATCCGCTAAACCCAATTATGGATAATAATAAAATGATAATTACTGTTTTTTTTCTTTTTTCCATAAACTACCTAACTTTCTATTTTTTGCCAGCTATTTATATCAATATCAATATAATCAATTAATTGCGAATAAATTTCATCGCTATATTCTGCTGGTAAAGTTACTTTTAAACGGTAAGTTTGAACTTCTTCGTCATTATAAGTCATTTCATTATATGGAACATTGCAAACCAGCTCATTTTGAGCATTTCTACTGTAATTTTCATCACAAATTATAACTAGTTCTTCTTCCTCTTCATTTAATTTATATAATTCAATTATTAATGGTACTAAATGGTAGGTTTTGATTGTTAATTGATATTCCACTGTGACATCACTAATATTTTCTACATCACTATTTGTTACTGCAAAATTGAATTCTTTGGTATCCCCAGGAATCAAATCCATCAAAGACAGTTCTAATTCATCAAGAGTTTCAGCATTAAAAATAAACTTAGCGATGTTTTGATCAATTGAATTCAATTCTGCATTGGATGTAAAAACTGAATATGTAATTCCTACACACAAAATAAGCGATGCTGCTATTAATAAAATAATTGAAATTTTTGATTTTTTCTTCATAATTATTACCTATTTCACAATAAAATATTTATCTATTGTTCCTATCTTTGTAGTTCCATCATATAAACTGAAAACAAATTTATATCCAGTATTTTCTAAAGTATTAGTAGTTAAATCTATACTAAAGAAATTATAACTACTTTCTCTGCCAGTATATTTAATCGGATTAGTTGACACATAGTAAACATTGCTTGCATATCTATTTAATTCTTCTTCAGTATAAAGATCCAAATCAACCATTCCATATTCTTGGTTATATGCTGTTAATTCATTTTTTTTGTATAAAGAAACTCTAATATTCGGATTATTTAATGGTCCATTTTGCAAAATATTAAATGATAAGGTAGCAGTTTCTAACTTTTTACTAATAATTCTAATTTCATCATCAACAATAATGTCAAAACTATATTTAATATTTGATTCATTTATAACACTAATCGGGATAATTATTTCATCTAAACCCAATTCTTCTTCATATTTACCATCATAAGAAACATAATTAGTAATAATCAAAGAATATTCTCCAACATCCAAAGCGTTATTGTTTTCGGAAGTAATTAGTGTTAGTTTTTTAGTAGTATTATTTAAAGCACTGTCAAAATCAATTCTAATTAAGCCATTATTATCTGGATAATAAGATTCTTCTCCAATCTTAAAAATAATATTTTTTAAATATTCTCGACTAATAATGTTTTCTTCACTATCAACTAATTTAATTAATAGTCCTACCCTTTGATCTTCATAGTTAGTATCAATAATTTTTTTGCTATTAATAGTTTGATAGTTAATATTCGTTGTTAAATTAATATCAGTCACCGAATCAGTATTAAAAATTATATTATCGTCATCATAATTCGTAGTTAATTTCAAACTGGCTTTCGTTGGTTCTTCGTTTTTAGTTGCATAAATATTAAATTTTTTAATTTCGCTATTTAAAGTTGGCCTAATAACCTTATTATTACTATCATAAACTTCCATTAATAAACTAACATCGGTGTAATTGTCTAAAGTATTAGTATTTATTAAATCCAAAACAACTGTAAAGTTTTCAGTAACAATTCCATTATCATAATAGAAATTCTCTATATAATTTTTAGCGTCAGTCCCTTTACCAATTTCTTTAAATAAAGATAGCGGATAGGTTGCTTTTTTAATACAAGAGGAATCTGAACTATCACAGCTATTTTCATAGCCATATCCGTCAGTATCAATTTCTATTTGATATTCATAAATCTTATTATTAATATTGTCTATTAAAGTAAGTTTAGTTCCTTTTGGTAATAAAATGGTTGATACTAAACAATGATTATAACCACTAATATAGTTTAAAGAACTATTCGTATATTTAAAGTTTAAAGTTATTAATGATTTACTAGTAATATTATTAGTATCTATATAGTTGCCAGTAGTTCTACCAATAATTAAGTCTTCAGTATATCCACTATAAACAATATAATCAGTATTAATATAAGTAACTTTATCTTCATCATCTATAACTTTGACATAAATGATATACTTCCCAATTTCATCAATTTCAATTTCATTATTATAAGTTGTCCATTCTTCTTCTAAAATAGCATTTAAACTATCGAAATCCAACAGCTCATTGGTTTTATAATACTTAACTGAGGTCGCTATAACTTCATCATCTATTTCTACATTCAAATTAATTGGTTTATTTATATAAACTGAATTTAAACTATATTTCAAATTTGACCAAGTGTTCTGTCCGTATTTTATTTCTATTAAAGATGATACTAATTCTAAGTTTAAAATATCAGTATTTATGTATGTAATGTTATCATTGTAATCAACAATTTTAGCATAAATAATATAAGATCCGTCATTGCTTATTTGGACAACATCAGTGTATGTTTCCCAAGCATTTATCTGAAGAACTTCTTCACTAGTCAAGGCACTATTACTAATATAATAGTATTTTTCTTTAATTGGTAATAAAGTGTTAGCCTCTTCAATGCTAAAAATAATATTAGAATATATTGGAATCGGATTTAATTCATAGCTAAGATTATTCCATGAATAAACACTGGCATGAATCCTAGCAATCGGATTTGTAACGTCATCAATAAATAAAATTGGTAAAGAATCATTATCGTAAATCCAAGCATTTTGTTCATTTAAATTTAAATCCTCAAAACTGATAAATTCATTAAAAGATAAATTATTAATAGTAAATTCTTTGCTTTCTAAATCTTCCATTGTTGCGTAACTGAATTCGCCATTAATTACACCGGTATTAACTGCATTAATACCGTTAACAAAATAACTGTCACTAACATTGACACTGGTATTATCAATAATGCCAATTGCATAATCAGTAGTTGAACTATTAAATACCTTGTTAAACGAAACAAGTCCAACATTATCACTAATACTGCCAACTAATCCACCAACACTTATAGCAAAAATATCACCGTTATTATAGCTTCTTGTAACATTGATATTATCAATACTTCTTTCAATTACTCCAATTAATCCACCACTTATAGAATTACTCTTAATATCATTATTATTATAACTTTGAGTTATTTCTAAAGAACTGTTGGCAACACCAACCAAACCGCCACTGACAGAATGTCCATAAACAAAAGCTTTATTAATAGTATTTTTAATTTTGGTATTATTGGCAACGGCTACAATACCGCCAGCAACACCATAATCATATTTAATATTATAACTGATGTTGCTAAAATTTAAGTTGGGGTTTGACTCTATTGATGAAGTTGAAGTAACAACATTAATATTATCTAAGGTAGCATCTCCTAGTTGAACATTAAACTCACCATCATTAATTGTCGTATTATTAATTTTAATTGAGGTGTTATTTTGAGTAGCATTAGTAAGCAAATAATTCCCAGTAAGAGATGTTGAAATCACTGTCCCAAAATTTGGCATATTATTAGTTAAACTAACTGGAGTAACTATTTCTATGTTGTCTAAATTAATATCAAAATTATTGATATTGATTTTTATCTCTTTTGTTAGATTGTTGTCTCTGCCAATTACAAAACCATCAAATAGAACATTTTTTATTGAAGCATCTGTAGCGGTTGAACTAAATCCTCCGGTAATACTCCCGCCATAAATCATTGCATTTTGAATATATAAGTCATTAACACTGCCTTGTAAATTTGTAAATAAAGCCAGCTCATCTTTTTCTTCATCAGTAATATATAATCCATATATTGTATAAGAATTACCTGCTAAATCCCCTTTAAAGTCTGCTAAAGATTTAAAAGAATTGACTGATCCTGATCTTAAATTAGTTTTATCAATTGCAGCAAAATAATCATTAGAATAATAATTCAAATAATATGTTACTTCGTCTTTAATATATTGAATCCCGGCAACTTCTTCGTAATAAAATATTCCTTTATTTAAAATAATATCATTACTTAGAGCAAAATAAGTGTTGGCATAACTTGTAATTGCTAATTGTGATTGAAAATAAGCTAGTTCTGCTCCATTTGAAATTATATAGGGATCGGATTTAGTGCCAGTTCCACTTTTGTAATTATTAGCAACACTTCCATCCCACACAGAATTATCAACAAGAATATTTCTATTCATAAATCTACCCAGAGTTGGAATACCAATGGAAAGCATTAAAACAAGACCTAATGTCGCAATTAAGTAGGTTGTCTTTTTTGTTTTAGATAATTTATTAATAAAGTCTTTTAGTTTTGCCATTATTTATCCTTCCCTCATAGTAAAAAACATAACACCTAGTATATATAATAATTTTAACATATCTTGACATTTTTTGCATTACAAAAACTAAATATTATTAAAAAAAACTTCAGATGAAGTTTATTTTTTGTTTGCTTCGTTATTGATTCGTTCAATTTGAACCATAAACCATATTTTTTCAATTGTAGTATCACTTTTTTCAATAACATTGGTCCGAAGCAGAAAGTTAATTTTATCTAATAGAATCTCTAAATCGTCTCCTAAAATATCTTCAGTTAAATTAATGTTATAAAGACGATATTTATTAACAATAACTTTAGAAATATTATTTTCTTCAAATAGATTGAGCCCATTAGTTATCATATTTAATGGATTAATGGCAAACAAATCAAAGCTATTGCTATATTCCATTATCTGTTCATAGTTATTAATATCAAATACTCTTTTAATGGCATTTTTCTTAAAATAATCAAAACTATAATATAAATTCAATAATTCCGAAACAGTCATTGATTTATTTAAAACTAATAAGATCTTATTTTTGAAATATTCTTGATCGTAACTTTTATATAAGCCATATAATTCTTTAGCTAGCTTAACTGAGTCCATTTTTAATTCTTTAGGATTTAAAACAGTTTTTAAATTTAGCATGCCAAATCCAGTATTAAATATCTTTTTATTAATTTTTTCTAATTTTGATTCTTTATCGTTAATTTCCGATTCAATAATCTTTAAGTTTTTATTTGATATCTCAGTAGTCAATAATTTCTGGTATTCATTTTTGAAGTCATTTATTAAGGGTAAAAATCTTACATAGTGACTATATTCTTCAATATTGATTTTTAATTTTTCTATATCTTTATAAAATTTTTCCATATAATTATTGTCATTAAGAAAGGAAACATCAATCATCATTGCGTTATAGTTAGAAATTCTTGCTTTGCTTTCTTCAAAGTAATGATTAATATCAATGACTCCAGTTTTTGCTAAATCAATAATATCACTAATGTTTTCTTTACCTTCGACAGTTAATTTTTGATACTCTGTCTTTAGCTTAGCCAAACATTCAGCATAATTATTAATTCCATTTTTAGCCATAATTTCTTTTTGATGGCTAATAATATAATTGTTTAATCCTTTTTGATTATCCTTGATTAGTTTCTTAAAATTTAATTCAATGTGTTCAATAATTTCCGGATTAACCCAATATATTTTTTCAAATATTCTAGATACCTCATCATAGTTATTATCTTTTTTTCTTCTAACTTCAAGAAAAGCCGACATATACTCATTAACATAGTAGGTATAGCAAAAATCTTTTTCATTAAGTTTAATGCCTGCCAGTTCAAACTTATCTAAAAATTCATTAATAATAGCATTTAAAGAGTTAAAATTAAAATCAACATAATTACTTATTTTATATAATAAATTATCAAGCCCCATTTTTTCAATATAGGTATTAGTTGGATTCAAAATAACTCTAATATCTTTCAAATTGTCAATTGTTTTAGATAACTCCTCAATGTTCTTATTATTTTTAATGTTAAAAGACTTGCTTTTCGCTTCAACATATTTTTTTACTGATTCTCTGTATTCTTGATATTTAGTCCTTACATTGGCGATTTTTTCGTTGTATTTTCTAATTTCGCTTTTTGTGTTTGTGGGCATTGTAGAAAACAAAGTTTTTTTGGCTTCAATATCCTCATCAATAAAATTCAAAAAATTACTCATTTTCTTCTCTCGCTTTCTCTTCCTGGACTATTTCTTTTTCATCTAAAAATTGTAAAAAACCAATAATATCTTCATATACTTTGACTAATTCACTCAAAGCAAGCGCTGACATATCAAAATTTACTTTTTTATCTTTCTTTTCCATTAAAATCACCTTTTTTTCTTTAATAATAACCTGCTAAATCTTTTACAAAATTAATTGCTAGATAAACCGGAGCTCCTTCTGAACGAGTTTCCAAACTATCTATATCTTGTCCTTCAATCCATACATAAATTCTCATTTTAGTAAAACCATCAGGAATTTTAAATATTGGATCTTCTATTCCATCAATTGTTTTTTGTAATTGAAAGTGCTCAGCGTCTAGAGGAAATGCACTTCCCTCATGGCCATTAGTGTGATTAAGTTTAACCCCAGCTTTTATTGAAGCATATGTTGGAGCATAAACACCATCAATTAATGTAATGCCATGTTCCGCTGCACTTTCTATTGATCCCAATGAATGAACTTTACTGTTTGGTTCATATATAACACTAGAACAAATGTTATTACATTTAATATTTTGAATAGTATTACGATCTACTTTAGACCCAACGCTTCCTATTTTCAAAAAACCAAATCGCACTGAATTCATAACATTTGCCATCGCTTCTTTTGTTTCATCAATAAGGCCTTCATCAAATTCTATTGTGGTACCTTCATCTATATAAAGATTGTCTTCTTTTGGTGAACCACTAACATTTTTCAAAAATATATCAAAAGCAATATAAGGTTTAGTTATACTTGGTTCATCTTCATCCAATAATTTTGTTGTTAAATATCTTGGCACATCAGTTTTCCATTTATATCTACTTATTCCACCATAATAAACATCATATTTACTATTATTTGTACTACTTATTCCAGTAGTTGAAACTGGCCACAATCCTAAAGATGCCCATTGGTTTGTATGATTAGGATAATTTTTTTTCAAATCATAAATCACACTATCAATTGAAATTTCTACTGAATCCGAGAAGTTTTCACCATCTAGTGATATAAATAGCCCGTTATCGGTTGAAACAACTAGATTAAAAAATTTTACCTTAACATTTAAAGACGCTGAGAACCATGCATAAGAAGTTACTATTAATAAAACCCCGCTTAAGAAAATAAGTGCCATTATTAGTTTTTTATTTCTAATTGGTCTATTTCTAAATTCTTGCAGAACTTTTTTTTCTTTCATAAATGCCTCCTTGCATAAATAATTAAAGAGTAACCAACTTGATTACTCTTAATTCTCATTACCAACATAATCGTTAGTTAGTAGTCATTAAACTATAAGTTAAATTTATAAATTAAAATTAGCTTTGGCCTCCGCCTTCACTTGCAACAACAGTTATAGTTCTAGTTGCTACACCGACATTGCCTGCTGCATCTTTTACTGTATAAATTCTGGTATAAACACCTGGATGTTTAGTGTTAATTGTTCCACTTTCAACAACATCTTCTGTTATATCTCCATCTATATTGTCCGTTGCTTCAAAACCTGGTTCCTCGAACTCTTCTTTTGCTCCGGCTACTAAAGTTATTTCTTCATCACCATCTAATGTAATAACAGGTTTTGTTGTATCATTAGCTTCTGGTCCTTCTCCTTGATTTACATCTTCGCCATCATAACCAATATCAGACTCGGTAAATCTTTGTTTTGTAAATCCAAAATTGATTGTAATCATTTTTCCAATTGATGATAAATCATAGTTATCAATATCTTGACCTTCAAGATAAATATAAACTCTTACTTTGGTAATACTGTTTGCTGCTAAAGTCATAAACTCTGTACGTTTAGTACTTTTTTCTAACTTTTCAGTATCAGTATAAGTATCAACTGCTTCTAGTTTAGTTGTTCCTTCATAACCATTATAATCTTCACCATCATATTGATTAACATGATCACTAGATTTAATGTCAGCATTTGCTGCATAAGTTTTATATGCTAATCCATCAACAACTATACCGCATTCGCCTTCATATGAGTCTGGATCGGTTACATCAGAGACAACGCCTTCGCCTCCTTCTCCGCCGCCCTCTTCACCAGATGCTGGATTGGTTCTTGCTAAACATGATTCTTCATACCAACTAATTGCCCCTTTAACATGAGCTTTATCATTTGGTTCCCAAATTTGAGCATCTCTACAAATTCCTGTTACATTAGTATCACTTGCGCATGTAATTCCAGTAACAACTTCTGCTGCTGAATCTGATTTAACACGGCCAATTTGAGTAAATGCTACTCTAACTGAATTTTCAATGCCAGTACCTGCTGTACCACCGTCAGCCACTGTTACAACTGAATTTGTAGTTAAGTAAATACCTTCTTCATCTGCTTCTGTCCAATCAGCATCATATTCGGTTCCAGATATGTTTTTGATATATAAATCAAAGACAACATACCCATCTTGCTCGTCGTCTTCGTTTTCAACTTGAGCTACCATAATTCTGTATCCTCCAGGTGTTGCCGTGAAGCTTGATTTTTCAAATAACTTCATTTTTGAAGTATCTTCATCCATCTCGCCAATAGTTGACATAGGTTTTAATTCACTCCATTTGTTTGAATGTACTGCCGGTGAAACATCATCTAAAGTCCCTTCTGTTATTGTTACAGTTTCACTAAAGTCATCACCATCTAGTGATAATGATAAGCCTTCTGCTGCAGCTATTTCAACTTCAAACGCTTCAACATTTACTTCTTGCAATCCGACAAACCACGCATAGGTTGTAACACCTACTAGAACTGCCATTAATGCACAAAGTACAATTAAACTTCTGACGCGTTTGTTGCGCCATTTGTTCTCTTTCATCATAAAAAACTCCTCTCTTTATTTATCTCTATGATATATTTATAATATCATAACTAATCAAATTGTCAATAAATTTTGTCTTTTTTTGTCGAAAAAAGACGATTTTAAAATGTTATTACCTTTATTAAAAACAATTATTTAACTTGCCTTTTGATTTAATCTTCAACTATAACAATTCTTGTTACTCTAGCTGCATAGTTTCTTGCTTCATCAACAACATCGTAGGCAATATAATACGTTCCTATTTTATTAACATTAACTGGATTTATTGTTTTAATTTTATGAGTGACATCACCGTCAACATTATCTAAAGCTGTTGCTCCTTGATCAACATAAGATGTTCCTTTTTTAATTATAATCATGTCGTCTCCAATTAAAGTTATTACCGGTTTTTCTTTATCAGTACTTGTTGGATCTAAATCCGGTCCATCATATTCAATATCACTTTCTACAAATCTTTGTTTTGTAAATCCAAAACTAATTGATACCATTTTACCAATCATTGAATATTCATAATTATCAATATCCTGACCTTCAATATAAACATAAACTCTAACTTTAGTTATACTGTTTGGTGCCAAGGTCATAAATGTTGGGCGATCTGTACCTGTTTTGATTTTGTCACTATCAGTAAAACAGTTATAAGCTTTCAATTTTGAACCTGATGCAGGTGAGTAGCCATTATAATCTGGGCCGTCATAAATATTGATTTTATCATCTGATGTAATTTTTCCACTTACTACATAAGTATCGTAATTATTTCCATCGGTAACTGTGTTACATTTGCCATTATACGATTCTTTTGCCAATACATCGGCGCCAGTCCTTTTAGAACACGATTTATTATACCAACTAATTGCGTTAGCAACATGGGCTGTATCATTTGGTTCCCAAATTTGAGCCGTTCTACAAATCCCCGTTACTAAACTGTCGCTACTGCAAGTAATTCCAGTTATTTCATAAGGATTGGTAGTTGTAGCAACAACTCTTCCTACTTGAGCAAATGCTACTCTAACTGAATTTTCAATACCAGTGTTTTTTCTACCGGCTGAACCAACTCCTACTTCTGAAGTAGTAAGCAAATAGATCGCTTCTTCATCTTTTGCTCCCCATTCTGTATTATAATCAGTTCCTGACAAGTTTTTAATAAACAAATCAAAAACTAAATATCCATCTTGCTCTTTTGCTAAATTATTAATTTGACTTGATAAAAGTCGGTAACCACCTTTAGTATTCATAAGACTGGTTTTTTCATATAATTTTAATCTTGATGATGTCCCGTCCATTTCACCAATGGTTGATACAGGCTTTAATCCAGAACCACCCCATGTATTGGTGTGATCAGGGTAAGAATCTTGGTCCAAAGTGTCTTTAGAAATAGATACAGTAGTATCCCACAATCTACCATTTAACGAAAGTAGCAACCCATTTGTTGAAGCGATTTCAACACTAAATCCAGAAATATTTACTGACTGCATTCCGACAAACCAAGCATAAGTTGCTGCTAGAATCAAAATAATTATTAACGAACAAGCTATAAGCAAATTCCTAATTCGCTTAGCGCTCCAACTAACTTTTTTCTTCATATAAACTCCTCTCTATTATTTGATATATTAATCATATCTTATAAAGGCTTTAATTGTCAATAAAATTGCTTTTTTTACAAAATCTATCAAAATCCAACAAAAAAAGTAATCAAAATATGATTACTTTTTAAATATTATTGTTCTTGTTAGTTTTGGCAATTTTTTATACTATAATTTATTACTATGATCCTCCGCCTTCACCTGGTTCAGGTGTTTCAGGTTCTTCTTCTCCACCTGGTATAGCTGGTCCGCCATTTTCTTCATAATCAATATCTTCTGGCGTAAATCTTTGTTTTGTAAATCCGAAATTAATTGATACCATTTTTCCAATTGCTGAGAATTCATAGTTATCGATATCTTGTCCTTCAAGATAAACATAAACTCTAATTTTAGTAATACTGTTTGCTGCTAAGGTTATGAATTCTGTACGGGCAGTACTTTTTTCTAATTTTTCAGTGTCAGTATAATAATCATAAGCTTCTAATTTGGTTGTTCCTGTATAGCCATTATAATCTAAGCCATCATAAACATTAACTTTATCAGCAGATTTAATAACATCTTTTACTGCGTAAGTATTAACAGTGCCAACAACATCATTACATTCATTTTCAGTATAAACATCTGCGCCTGTTCTTTCAAGACATGCTTCTTTATACCAACTTATTGCATTATCTACATGGGCTGTATCATTTGGCTCCCAAATTTGAGCTGTTCTACAAATTCCTGTTACACCCTCTGTAGTTGTTAACTTACCTTCCTGATCAGTCACACAAGTGATACCAGTGATTGTAGCTACTGTTTCTGTAGTTGCTTTAACACGACCAATTTGAGCAAATGCTACTCTAATTGAATTTTCAATACCGGTTTCTTCAACACCTGCTGATCCAACTGTTACATCTGAATTAGTAGTTAGATAAATACCTTCTTCATCGGCTTCTGTCCACGCTTCATCATATTC
>CAYTSB010000008.1:23929-26687 GCA_964440405.1 uncultured Muribaculaceae bacterium | reverse complement strand
ATCCGTGGATAATAGCATCGTAGAAAACAAAATCTGTAATCTCATTAAGGCCCGAGAAACCTTTCGAGGGTTTAAAAAGAAAAAATTATTATGGTATGTATTTTGAATATATACAGGGTAATACTACGAAAGAGTCCGTATAACTTCAACGGCAGTAATGCTAACGAGTTCAATGTCAACCCGAATGGCAACCTGAACAACAACAACGTCAACAACACCACCCCTGCGGCGCGTCCGGCAATTTCTCTAATAATAGAAAAGTTTATGACTTATTAATGAGTTATGGTAAAACCAATCATAGAGAAACAAGTATTATCCTAGCGTAGCTAAATTAATGACAATTATTGGTATAAAAGGTGTTAGTAATTAATGTGAAAGGGCATTTTATACTAGATTGTCTATTTTTTTTGAAAGGAGGATGGTGGATGAATGGAGAATTTATTTTATTAAATAAAATAAAATGGTTATATTTGTATAACGAAAAATATATTATATCTTCATTCCCGAAAAGTGAACTGGCAATAAAAATAAGATTAGAAACTTATATCCACAGTATGGTAGAAAATGTTATAAAAGCTAATATTAATAAGGGTAATATTAGAAAAAAATATCAAACGGATTTATTGGCAGATATATATTTAACTGATTATTTTATAGGTATAATTTATTTAAAAAAAATAATTACTAAAAAAAGATTTGAAGCTTTTGTAAGTTGCTTAAACGAGATAAAAAAAATAAGTATTACATGGCTGGAAAATGAAAAGGATTAATAATTTATATGATAGGATGCTCGACTTTGATAAATTATTAGAAATTTATAATTTAATTAAATATAATTGTCGAAGTAAAAATAGAGTTGTAGAATTTTCAAAATCCTTAAATGCTAATTTAATAGAAATATTAACTCGATTAAAAAAAGAAAATTATTTTTTTCACAAATATAATGTATTTTTAATTAAAAAACCTAAATACCGAATAATTATGAGTGAAAATATACCTGATAAAATAGTTAATCATCTTTTAAGCAGATTAATATTAGTTCCAATTTTAGAACCAGGTTTAATTGATACAAACGTAGCTACAAGAAGAGAAAAAGGAACAGAATATGCTTTTAATTATATTTGTAAATGTTTGAATAAATTAAAGAATAAAAAAAGTATTTATATTCTTAAAATTGATATTACTAAATATTTTTATAATATTGATCATGATATTTTAAAAGCTAAACTTGAAAAAAGAATAAAAGATCAAAAAAACTATTAAACTCTTAGGAGATCTTTTAATAACAACTAATGAATCTTATGTTAATCTAACAATAAACAAATTGATTGAACAAGAGAAAAAGTATTTAAATAACGCTAATATATCAAGAAAAACTAAGAAAGAAAAATTAGAATTGTTGGATAAAATTCCTTTATATATACCTAATAAAGGATTGTCTATTGGAAATATGTCGAGCCAAATAATGGCTATTTTTTATCTCAATGATGTTGATCATTTTATTAAAGAAAAATTAAAGTTTAAAAATTATATTAGATATATGGATGATTTAATTATAATTGATACTGATTATGAAAAACTTAAATCAAGTTTTTTAGAAATTAAAGAAGCTATTTCTAAAGAAAAGTTACTAGTTAATAATAAATCAGGAATTATTAATATTAAGAAAGAAAAATTTAATTTTTTAGGCTATTCATTTTACTTTAATAATAATAAATTAAAAATAAAATATAGCAAGAAAACTCTAAAATTAATTAATCAGAAATTAAAAATATTAGAAGAAAATGATTTTGGGAAGTATTTAAAAAGTAAAGCTAGTTACAAGGGATATTTCCAAAAATGTAAAAGTAAATTATTTATAGAAAAATATAAAGTATTGGAGGTAAATGGAATGTATGATAAATATTTAGAAATCAAGAAGAAATATCAAGAATATATTATTTTATTAAAAAGTGGTAGATTTTATAAATCGTTTGATACTGATGCAGTAATTATAAATTATTTATTAAATTATAATGTCATTGATAATAAAATAGGGTTTCCTTTAGAAAGTTTATTTAAAGTCAAGAATATTTTAAAAAGAAATAATATTAATTATATTATTTTTGAAGATGATGATTTAGCTATAACAGAAAATGAAAACAATAACGAGTATTTAAAGATAGCTGATATAGCAGAACATAATTACGATGTAAAGTTAAGAAATGATGAAATTTTAGAAGAAATAAAAAAGAAATTATCTACAGATGAAAAATTTTATGATTTATTATCGAAATTTATATATTCAAAATAGCCAATAGGAGTATAAATTCATACTTCTTTTTATTTTATCTAAATTTTCATTTTTTGTAAGTTTATGAGCTATAAAATTGAAAATTGTTTTTGTTTATTAAATTAATTTAAAACGTTTTTTAATTTAAAATAATATTTTTTCCAATTTTACTTTCTAAATACGTTATTGTATTATGCATTTAAGAAAGAGGTTATTTTAAATGAATGATATAGTTATAAAAGATATTAAAATAGAAAATTTAATTTATGAAGTAAGAGGAAAACAGGTGATGTTAGATTCTGATTTAGCAAAACTTTATAATTGTAAAAACGGTACTAAATCAATTAGTTTAGCAGTTAAAAGAAATATAAATAAGTTTCCTGAAAGATTTATGTTTCAATTAACAAAAGAAGAATTCAAAAACTTGAAGTTTCAAACTGAAACTTCAAGTTGGAATAGATATGGTGGAATCAGAAAATTGCCATA
>CAYTSB010000008.1:0-23829 GCA_964440405.1 uncultured Muribaculaceae bacterium | reverse complement strand
AAAAATTAAAATATACAGTAAAAATATAGATCAAGAATCATTAAAAAAGTATCAAAAACAATATCAAAATATTGAAATAGTTAATAATGATAAATTTCATGACAGATTTATAATAATAGATCAAAAGATATTATATCATTGTGGAGCAAGTTTTAAAGACTTGGGAGACAAATGTTTTGGAATTAATCTAATAGAAGATAGAGAATATTTAAAAAACATTTTAAATTACCTTCAAGGTCATATTAAATAAAAAGATATTAAAAATTAATGAATAAATATATGATAAATGATATAATTTTTGTGGGTGAATATAATGAAAAATTTAAAAGTGGTATTTATGGGAACGCCAGAATTTAGTATACCTGTTTTAGAGATGCTAATTGAAAAGACTAATGTTATTTTAGTTGTAACTCAAAAAGATGCTTTGGTGGGTAGAAAAAAAGAATTAAAACCTTCACCTATAAAAGAATTGGCTTTAAAAAACAATATTGAAGTGTTTACACCTGAAAAAATAAAGAATGATTATGAGAAAATAATTGGTGTTAATCCAGATATTATTATTACCTGTGCTTATGGTCAAATAATTCCTAAAATATTGCTTGATTTACCAAAATATGGCTGTATCAATGTTCATGCCTCTTTACTTCCAAAATTAAGAGGAGGTGCACCAATTCATCATGCCATAATTAATGGTTATGCTAAAACAGGAGTAACGATTATGTATATGGATGAAAAAATGGATAATGGCGATATAATCAGTTCTAAAGAATATATCATAAAAGATAATGATAATGTCGGTGATCTTCATGATTTTCTAAGTATTATTGGTAGAGATTTACTTTTAGAAACATTACCATCAATTATTAATGGGACTAATAAAAGAATTAAACAAAATGAAAAAGAAGTGACCTTTGCTTATACAATTAAAAGAGAAGATGAGCTTTTAAATTTTAATGATATTAGTAAAAATATTTATAATAAAATAAGAGGATTATATCCTTGGCCACTTGCTTATGTTATTTTAAATAACGAAGAAGTAAAAGTTTTGAAATGTAATATTATTAAAGACAATAGTAATTTTAATCCGGGCGAGATAATTAATATAACTAAAAATGAAATTATTGTTAAAACAAAAGATGGGGCGATTGGCATAACTTCAGTTAAACCTTTTGGTAAGAAGGAAATGAATGTAACTGATTATTTAAATGGAATTAAAGATAAAACTAGTTTAAAGCTAAAAAATAATGTATAATAGTAATGATGAATATGAAGAAATTAAATATGAGAAAACTTAAGGAGTTATGGAAAATACCTAAATATAAATCAGCAATGAAACTGGCTTTATATGTTTTGATGATGCTAGTAATTGTTGTATTTTTAAATATTGGTTTAAATGCAAGTAGTGCCCAAAAGGAAACAAATAAAGAAAATGAAATAATTACCAGGACATTGGCTGAACTTAAAACTGAATTATTAACAGGTACTTATGAATATAAATACACTGTAGAAAATGATAATAAAACAGTATTTCAAGGCTCGTGTTATCAGAATACTTGTTTAGGATATAAAGAAACAATCAATGAGAATATTAAATATTATTCTAATAATCAAGGTGTTTTTAAAATAGTTTTGGGCGAAGACGAAGAATATAAAGATTTATATCAGAATCTTAATGAAGATTATTTAGATATAAATCATTTACTGACTATTACTAATAATCTGGATCCAGTTAAAGGTAAAGCAAGTGACTTACTGACTAGTTATTATGTTTTAGAGGATGCCAATTTAACTATTTATTATACAAATATAGCAATCATTAAAATTGAAATTAATACAGAATTAGACAAATATATTTTAGAATTTAACAATATTGGTAATATTAAAGAAGATAGTATTAAATGGTGATATATGAAAAATAAGTTGATTCCTAAAATTGCAGTTAATTTCATTACTTTTACAAGGCTTTTAGGTGCGCTTTTATTACCATTTATTTTTTCTAAAACTAATTTTACATTAGTGGCAATAATTACTCTGATTATTTTTTTAACGGACATAATAGATGGTTTTTTAGCAAGAGCTTTTAAATGCTATACTTTTTTTGGTGCTATCTTGGATGTCATTAGTGATAAATTATTAAACTTTGTTATTTTTATTATTTTAGGGTTAATTAATCCGATTATGTTTATTTCATTAATTTTAGAATTACTGATTATTTTAGTTAATATTTTTAAATATAAAGAAGGATTTAATGTTAAAGTGAGATTATCTGGTAAAATAAAAACAGTTGTCTTATCCATAGTAATTATCTTATTGTTTGGAATTACAGCTTTTAATAAGGATAATTTAATAGTTACAGTAGCTTTAGTTATTTTGTTAATCGGATCACAAATATTTACTCTAATTGATTATATTGTTGATACAATTAGACATCCAGAAATTATGGAAAAAGTTAAAAAAGGGAAGCGGTTAAAAACAATTTCTGAAATAATAAAAATATTTTTTGATTCAGAATTTTATTTATTAAATAAAGATAAACCTTTAAAAGTACTATTATATAGGTGAATTGTGATATAATTAAGTAGGTGAAGTATGAATAATATTTTAGATTTAAAATTTAATGAATTCGAATATTATCTGGAAAGCATTAATGAAAAAAAATATATAGCTGCCATTATTTTTGAATGGCTTTATAAAAAGAAATGTTTAACATTTTTAGAAATGACCAATTTAAGTTTGGATTTAAGATATCGTTTAGCTAATGAATTTAAGATTGGTTATTTAAAAGTAAAGAGTAAACAAATTGGTCATGATTCAGTTAAGTATTTATACGAATTGGATGATGGTAATTTAATTGAAACCGTTTTAATGAAGCATGATTATGGCAACAGCATCTGTGTTTCAAGTCAGATTGGTTGTGACATGGCTTGTAGTTTTTGTGCCAGCGGTAAACTTAAAAAGATTAGAGATTTAACAACTGGAGAAATAGTCAGCCAAGTTTTAACTATGGTAAAAGAAGAAGATATAAAATTAGACAGTGTTGTGATAATGGGAATTGGGGAACCGCTTCTTAATTATGATAATGTTTTAAGTTTTATTAAAATTATTAATCACCCTAAAGGATTAGAAATAGGAGCAAGACATATTACTTTATCAACCTGTGGTATAATTCCGGGAATTAAAAAATTAAAAGAAGAGGGAATGCAAATTAATTTGGCAGTTAGCCTTCATGCTCCAACCGATGAATTAAGAAGTAAGTTAATGCCAATTAATAAAGCGTATAGTTTAAGTAAACTAATGAAAGAAATTAAGGACTACATTGCAAAGACTAATAGACGAGTTACTATTGAATATGTTATGATAAAAAATATAAATGATAGTCCATTACTTGCTACTAAATTGGCTAAATTATTAAAAGGACTTAATGTTTATGTTAATTTGATTCCTTATAATACTGTGGTAGAAAATACTTTTGAAAAAAGTGATAACGATGTGGTTATGAATTTTTATCAACAATTAAAAGATAATAATATTAATGTTACAGTAAGAAGAGAGTTTGGTGGCAATATTGATGCTGCCTGCGGTCAATTAAGAGCAATGGAGGATAATAAATGAAATCATTTTATTTAACTGATGCCGGTAAAATAAGAACTCATAATGAAGATAGTGTTACTATTGTTAAGAATAATCAAAATGAAATTCTATTAGTAGTAGCTGATGGCATGGGGGGACATCGAGCTGGTGAAGTAGCCAGTTCAATGGTGGTCACTAATTTAGGGACAAGATTTGCTAATCTTTCAACAATTGGCTCCAAAATAGATGCTGTTAACTGGTTAAATGCTACTGTTGGCGAAATAAATGAAAAAATAATTAAATATACTGAGGATAATCCTGATTCTAAAGGAATGGGAACAACCGTAGTTCTAGCTTTACTTACCAATGAATTTTTAATATTTGGTAATATTGGAGATTCATCGGGATTTGTTTTAAAAAAAGGTGTTCTTCATAAAGTCACTAAGGATCATACTTTAGTTAATCTGTTAGTTGCAGCCGGAGATTTAACTCCCGAAGAAGCTCAATTTCATCCTAAAAAGAATGTTTTAATGAAAGCTTTAGGAGCTGGAGAAAAAGTTGAGCTTGATATTTTTGAAGTTGTTGATGCTAATGTTGAATCTATTTTACTATGCAGTGATGGACTTACTAATATGTTAACTAAAGAACAGATTGAAAAGGTTTTAAATGATAAAGAATTAGATTTAGAAGAGAAAGTAATAAAATTAATTAGAAAGAGTAATGCTAGAGGTGGAACAGATAATATTTCAATAGCTTACTTACTAAAGGATGGTGATAAATAATGATATCAAGAGGTGAAAAAATTAATGATCGCTATCAAATAATTAAAACCATTGGTGAAGGTGGTATGGCTAATGTTTATTTAGCTTATGATACAATATTAGATCGAAATGTAGCAGTTAAGGTTTTAAGAGGAGATTTATCTAATGATGAGAAATTTGTTAGAAGATTTCAAAGAGAAGCTTTATCAGCCAGTAATTTAAATCATCATAATATTGTGGAAGTTTATGATGTCGGTGAAGATGATGGTCACTATTATATTGTTATGGAATATATTGAAGGCAAACACTTGAAACAAATTCTTAAGAAAAGAGGACATTTAACAATTCCTGAAGTAATTGATATTATGCTTCAAATTTCTGATGGTATTGCCCATGCTCATGATTCTTATATAATCCACCGAGATATAAAGCCCCAAAATATTATGATTTTAGACAATGGTCTAGTCAAAATAACTGATTTTGGAATAGCCATGGCTTTAAACTCTACGCAATTAACCCAAACCAATTCCGTCATGGGAACAGTTCATTACTTACCTCCTGAACAAGCAAATGGTAAAGGAGCAACTTTAAAAAGTGATATTTATTCGATGGGTATTTTAATGTATGAGCTTTTATGTGGCAAACTGCCTTTTAGAGGAGACAATGCTGTTGAAATAGCTTTAAAACATTTAAAAGAACCGTTACCAAGTATTAAAGAGGAAATTTCCAGTATTCCCCAGGCAGTGGAAAATATTATTTTAAAGGCAACTGCTAAAAATCCTAAAAACAGATATAATGATGCCAGAGAAATGTATGAAGATTTAAAAACTGTTTTAGATGAATCAAGAATTAATGAAAATAAATACGAATATCGTTATGAAGAACGAGAAATTGACGATACTAAGATGATGAAGATCTTAAATAAAAACAACAAGATGGAAATAGAAGATTCTAAAGAAGGTGAAGAGATTATAGCAAAGCAAATTACTGAAAGGGATTTAAAGAAACAAAATAAAACTCTATTAATTTTAGGGGCAATATTTACTAGTTTAGTTGTAATTACAACAACTATCGTTATTCTTTTGCCTAAACTAACTGCCAAAAAAGATGTTAAGGTACCAGATGTGACTGGCCTTACGGTCGAGGCAGCTGAAAAGAAATTAATTAATGCGGGCTTTGTTTTAGATGAAAAACTTAGAGAAGAATTTAATAAGGAATATGAAGCAGGAGAAGTCTATAAAACTTATCCGACAGCAGATTCAGTTGTAAAAGAGGGAAGAACAATCATTTTATATGTTTCATTGGGCGATAATGCTATTACAATTGAAGACTATACTGATATGAATTATTTGGAAATAAAAGCTAAACTGGAAGTCTATAAGATTAATGTTATAGTTGAAAAAGAAGATGTTGACGATCCAACAAATTATGAAGAAGATAAGATAATTAAACAAGATAAGGAAGCAGGAACTAAATTAAGCGAAGGAGATACTATAACCTTAACGATTCCTAATATTATTACCAAGTATCCTGATTTTACCAATGGTGAATATACAAGAGCTGATGTAGAAGCATTTTGCCAGGAATATGGAATTACTTTATCTGTTGAAGAAGTTGAAGATGACAGTAAGGAAGAGGGAACAATTATTTATCAATCACGACCAGCAGAATCGACTGTTCTAACCAATAAAGGAACATTAACTATCAGAATAGCAGTTTCATCGGGAACTATTGAGGGATTACTAGAGTAATGCAAGGACAAATAACCAGACAAATTAGTAATTTATATACAGTTAAAATTAAAGATAAATTTATTGATTGCAAGCCAATTGGTAAATTTCGTTATGAAAAAATAACCCCTTTGGTTGGAGATTATGTAATTATTGACGAAAATAATCAAATTACTAAGATTCTGCCTCGGAAAAATGAATTAACTAGACCTAATATTGCTAATGTCGACAGAGCTTTAATAGTTACTAGCGCTAAAGAACCGGAACTATCCTATTATTTGTTAGATAAGATGATTGCTCTAATTACCTATAATGGAATTAAACCAGTTATTTGTGTTACTAAACTTGATCTATTAAATTTATTTGAAAAAAACAATTTATTAAAGCTAAGAAATTATTATCGTAAAATTGGGATTAAAGTATTATATAATACTGAAAAAAATCGTCTTAGAAGAGAACTTAAAAATAAAATTATTGTTTTAGTAGGACAGACTGGAGTAGGAAAATCATCTTTATTAAACAGTTTAGACAGTAATTTAAATCTTAAGACAAATGTGATTTCCAAAAGTTTAAATAGAGGGGTTCATACCACCAGACATACTGAATTATATCAGATAGATAATGCTTTAATAGCAGATACCCCAGGATTCTCAGCTTTAGATTTTAAAGGCATTTCTAAACATGAAATCAGTTCAACCTTTATTGAATTTAGAAAAGAAAAATGTGAATTTAATAATTGTTTACATATTCATGAATTAGGTTGTGCTGTCAAAGAAAAAATAGAAAAGGGTAAAATCTTAAAATCAAGATATGAATCTTATATTAAACTATTAAGTGAGGTAGATAAGAAATGAAAATATCTGTATCATTTTTAAAAAGTAATTTAAGTCCTAAAGAAACCATTAAAGAGATAGGTAAAACTAATGCTGATTATATTCATGTAGACATAATGGATGGTTTATTTGTTAAAAATAAAAACTATACTCCAGGAGAAATAGTTAATTTATTAAAAGATAGTACTAAACCACTGGATGTTCATTTAATGGTTAAAAATCCTTATAAATGGATTGATCACTTGGCTACTTTAAAAATCGACTATCTAACATTTCATTATGAACTAAAAGAAGACCTTAATAAAATAATTGATTATGTTAAATCATTAGGAATTAAGGTGGGAATTGCTATCAAACCGAAAACCAGTGTTAAAAAAATTAAAGATATTCTACCTTTAATTGATTTAATTATTGTTATGACTGTTGAGCCGGGTAAAGGTGGGCAAGAGTTTATGCTAAGTCAAATTGAAAAAATTAATACTTTAAAAGAAATTCAGCCGAATTATCATTATTTAATCGGAGTTGATGGTGGCATTAATGCTGAAAATATTCAGTTAATAAATCCCGATATTATAATCACTGGTTCATTTGTTACAATGAGTGATAACTATCAATTACAAATTAATAAATTAAAAAAATAAAATAGAACTTAACTATTTTATTTTTTTTGCTTCTCTTGCACTTAATACTACTTTTTTACCGTTAATCTTTTTTGTTTGTAAGTTTGGTTTTTGCTTTCTTCTAGTTGCATTTAAGGCATGACTTCTAGTATTGCCAAATAAAGGTTTCTTTTTTGTTTCTTTTAATGCCATGATAATCCTCCTTGTTCTTTTAAAACTTTATCATAAACTTAGTTTGTTGTCAATTTATACTTGTTGGGAGTGGTAAATATGCTAAGAAAGTACAGCGTGACAAATACTATCATAACCTTAGTCGTAGAATAAATTAATTTTGAATATTTTTAATTTTGAAATAAACCTTTAATTTTATCTTAAAAGATATTATAATTAGGTTATAGTTGGGTGGGTGAAGTTATGTATAATCCTATTTTAATTAAAACTGATTATAGTTTATTAAGTAGTTTAATTAAAGTTAAAGATTTAACTACTATTCATTCTCCTGCAATTGGTATTATTGATGATAACTTAAGCTATGTAATGGAGTTTTACGATTTGTGTTTGAATAATAATATTAAACCGATTATTGGTTTAGATATTTTATTTGATACTTGTCATATCTATTTGTATGCTAAAAATTATGATGGTTATTTGGAATTAATTAAATTAAATAATTTAAAAAGAGCTATCACTTTAAATGATTTAAAAATAAATAGCAGTAATTTAGTGTTAGTTATTCCTTATTCTAATATTCATCTTTATGACGAATTAAGTTCTTTATTTAATGACACTTTTATTAGTTATAAAACTGAAAGTGAAAAAGCTAATGCCTTAATTAAAACTGATAAAATTATTTATGCTAACTTAACCTTATGTTTAAAAGAGGAGGATAAAGAATATTTAAAATATTTAACAGCGATAAAAAAAGGAGTTTTATTAAATGAACTTGAAGATGCTTTTGATACTAGTTATTTAATAAATAGTGATAAACTAACTGCTGAAGATATTAATACTACTTTAGAATTTGCTAATCTATTTGATTTTAAATTAGAATTTAATAAAAGATATATTCCTGAACTGGAAGATAGTGAAAAGAAAATTATCAGTTTAATTAAAAAAGGCCTTAATAAAAGACTTAATAATAAAGTACCAACTGTTTATTTAGATAGAATTAAATATGAATTTAGTGTTATTAAGGAAATGGGGTTTATTGATTATTTTTTAATTGTTTATGATTATGTTTTATATGCTAAAAAGAATAATATTTTAGTAGGCCCAGGGCGAGGCAGTGGAGCAGGAAGTTTAGTTTCTTATGTTTTAGGAATTACTGATATAGATCCAATTAAATACAATTTATTGTTTGAAAGATTTTTAAATAAAGAAAGAATTACGATGCCTGATATTGATTTGGACTTTGAAGAGACTAGAAGAGAAGAAGTAATTGATTACATTAGAAATAAATATGGAACTAATCATGTTAGTTTAATTATGACTTATGGAACTTTAGGTAGTAAGCAAGTTATTAGAGATGTTGGTAAAGTACTGGATATTACTGTAGAAAAAATTGATAGTCTTGCTAAATATATTAATCCCAGATTTAGTTTAAAAGATAATATTAATTCTGATTTATCTAAATTCTTAAATATCAATCCTGATTTAAAAAAAGTTTACCATGACAGTATGAAATTAGAAGGACTTAAAAGACATATTTCTACTCATGCTGCTGGTGTAGTTATCTGTAGTGTTCCTTTAGCAGAAGTTATTCCGCTTAGTTATAGTGATGATATTACTTTAACAGGTTTTACAATGGAATATTTAGAACGACTAGGATTACTTAAAATGGATATTTTGGCATTAAAAAACTTAAGTGTTATTACCAATGTAAGAAGATTAATTAAAGAAAATTTAAAAGAAGATTTAATCTTAAGTGAAATACCTTTAAATGATCCTAAAACTTTAAAACTATTTTATGATGTGGATACTATTGGTATATTTCAGTTTGAAAGTAAAGGAATGATGAATTTTTTAAGAAAACTAAAAGTAGCATCATTTGAAGATTTAATTAATGCCGTTGCTTTATTTAGACCGGGCCCGATGGAAAATATTGATTCATTTATTAAAAGAAGAGATGGTAAAGAAAAAACAGAGTATCTTGATCCTTCTTTAGAACCAATTTTAAAAAACACTTATGGAATTATTGTTTATCAAGAACAAGTAATAGAGATTTTAAATAAAATGGCGTCATATACTTATGCCGAAGCCGATATTGTTAGAAGAGCAATGAGTAAAAAAAAGAAAGATGTTTTAGAAAATGAAAAAGAACATTTTATTAATAATGCTGTTAAAAACGGTTATAAAAAAGAAACAGCCATCAAAGTTTTTGATTATATTTTAAAATTTGCTAATTATGGTTTTAACAAAGCCCATTCAGTTTGCTATGCTTATGTTGGATATATTATGGGGTATTTAAAAAGTAACTACCGAGTAAGTTTTATTTCTAATTTGCTTAATATGAGTTTGGGTAGTGAAGTTAAAACTAAAGAATATATTGATGAAGCTAAAAAGTTTGATATTAAAGTTATGAAGCCCGATATTAATACCAGTGATTTAACTTATAAAATAGTTAATTTTAATATTTTAATGCCTTTAAGTGCTATTAAAAATATTGGTAATGTCAGTAATAAAGCAGTTATTGATGAAAGAACTAAAAACGGAGAATTTAAAGATTTTTTTGATTTTGTCAGTCGCTGTTATAATAAAAATTTAAACAGAAAAATAATGGTTAGCTTAATCAATGCTGGAGTTTTTAATACTATGAATATTAGTACTCAGACTTTAATTAATAATTTGGATAGTGCTATTGATTATGCTAGCTTAATTAATGATCTAGATAGTTCATTAGTTTTAAAACCAATTATAAAAACTTTTGAAGAATATAGTAGAGATATTTTAATGGCTAATGAACTTGAAGCATTTGGTTTTTATATTTCCAATCATCCAGTAGCTAAATATAGTGATGTTGTTAAAAGTAATAACTTAATAAATAATTTTGACAAAACAGTTAAAGTAGCTATTTTAGTAGAAGCCATTTCTAAAATAAAAACTAAGAAAAATGAAGATATGGCCTTTATAGATGGCAGTGATGATTATGGCAATATCTCATTTGTAATATTTCCTAAATATTTTAGTTTAATAGCTGATATTAAAAAGGGTGATTTAGTTTTAATTACTGGCAAAGTAATAAAAAGATTTGATAAATATCAAATTCAAATTAGTAACTTAAATAAAATTGTTTGATATTTTAATTAATTATATAAAATCACTACTTTTGCAAATATTTAAAATAGGAAATAATAATAATTTCTATATATTATATTAATTTAGTACATTTTCTAATTACAAAATATTATTTTAGCATTTTTACTTTTTAAATATATTATTGTATTATGCATCTAAGAAAGGAATTAAAATGAATGATTTAATAATAAAAAATAATGTTAGAATAGAAGATTTAATTTATGAAGTAAGAGACAAACAAGTAATGTTGGCAGCAGATGTTGCAAAATTATACGAAGTAGAAACAAAAAGGTTAAATGAAACAATAAAAAGAAACATAAATAGGTTTCCAAAAAGTTTTTGTTTCCAGTTAACTAATAAAGAAATTGATCAATTGTTTTTAAGGTCGCAATTTACGACCTTAAACAAAAGCAGAAATATGAGAGGGCAACATTATAAATTTTTACCCTATGTTTTAACTGAGCAAGGGATAATGATGTTAAGCGGATTATTAAAAAGTGATATTGCTATTAAAGTAAATCTTATGATAATTGAAGCTTTTGTCTCAATGCGTAAGTATATAGCAAATAATAATTATAATAAGAGAATATCCAATATTGAAATAAATTTAATTGAACATGATAATAAAATAAATCAAATCTTAAATAAATTGAATAGCAAAGAAAAATATAATCATATATTTTTTGAAGGTCAAATATATGATGCTTACTCATTGATGATAAATATTTTAAATAAAGCCAGGAAAGAAATAATTATTATCGATAACTATGCTGGAAAAGAACTATTTGATTTAATCAAAGAAATAAATGTGGAAATAAAAATATATAGTAAAAACATTGATGAAAAAGCATTAGTTAAGTATAGGAAACAATATCAAAATATAGAAATAATCTACAATGGTAAATTTCATGACCGGTTTATAATAATAGATAGAAAAATTTTGTATCACTGTAGAGCAAGTTTTAAGGATTTGGGAGATAAATGTTTCGGTATTAATTTAATTGAGGACCAAGAGGTTTTAAAAAACATATTAAATATTTTATAAAAATAAGCTTTAAAATATATTAAAGATATAGTAAATAATTTTTATTAATGTTATACTTAAATAGGAGTAGTATTATGAATAGCTTAAAGAGATTTTTTAATAGTATAAATTTTGAAATAACTAATGATGATTTTAATGAAGTTAAGATTAAAGAAGTCATTGTCCGTAAAAAAACTCAAAGTTTTGAAGTTTTTTTAAGTGCTCCTAAGCCAATTAATATTGATAGTTTAATGCTACTTAATAAGTGCGCTAAAAAAGGAATTAATGGCAAACAAAAAACTAAAATCATTTATGAATTTGATAATATTAATTCAGAAGATATTTTAAATGCTTTTAATTTTTTTTTAAATAAATTAATAAGCAAAAGACCATCTCTGACTGGTTTATTAGATAATGAAATTAAAGTGGAAAATCAAAATATTATTCTGGAAGTGAATTCTAAAATTGAAGAAAAACTAATTAAGGAAGAATCAGAAAAAATTATTGATAATCTTAACATTTATGGTTATCAAAATATTACAATTACAACCAATTATATTTCAAAAAAAGAAATTCTGGCAGAAGTTAAAAAGGATGTTGTAGTTAAAAGTACTGAAATAAAAGAAAAACTGGATACCATTATTTATGGTAATAAGATAAAAGTCCAAGAATTAGTTTCTATTAGCAATATTATTGCGGAAGTTAAAGATGTAGTTGTTGAAGCACATGTTTTTGGAATTGATTATTTAACTAGAGATAAGGTTCATTTAATTAACTTAAAAATTAGTGATAATACTGATAGTTTACTTGCTAAAATTAAGTTTTTTGGTAAGGAATTGGCCAATTCTAAAGATATTTTAAATAAAATAAAAGAAAATGATTGGTATAAAATAGAGGGCTATGTAGAATTTGATACCTATGCTAAAGACTTAGTATTAAATATTAAAAATATGGAAAACATTCCTTCTAAAAAAGTTAAAAGAATAGATGATGCTCCAGAAAAAAGAGTAGAGTTGCACGCCCATACTTTTATGAGTCAGATGGATGCAGTTGTTAGTGTTAAAGATTTAATTAAACAGGCTAAAGCCTTTGGTCATAAAGCAATTGCAATAACCGATCATAATGGACTCCAGAGTTATCCTGATGCTTATAAAGAAAAAGATGGCATTAAAATCATTTATGGTGTGGAAATGAATGTTATTGATGATGAAGTCTCGGTAATTTATAATCTTAAAGATCATCATTTAGCTAATGAGACCTATGTCGTATTTGATGTTGAAACTACTGGTTTTAATGCTGCTGCAGGCGATGTTATGATTGAAATTGGTGCTGTTAAAATAGAAAATGGGGAGATAATTGACCGTTTTCAGGAATTTATTGATCCTAAACGAAAAATATCTTCTAAGATAACAGAACTTACTAGTATTACTGATGAAATGTTAAAAGGCAAAAGAGAAGAAAAGGAAGTTTTAACCGATTTTCTTCTTTGGACTAAAGATTTGCCAATGGTTGCTCATAATGCCAAGTTTGATATTTCATTTATTGAAGCGGGGATTAAAAGACATAGTTTACCAAAATTCGAAAATACAGTAATTGATACTTTGGAATTAAGTAGAATGTTAAATCCTGATGAATCAAAACATAATTTATCAGTTATAACTAAAAGATATAATGTAGTTTTTGAAGAGGATGCGCACCATCGTGCCGATTATGATGCTGAAGCTACTGCCAAAGTATTTTATAAAATGGTCAGGGCATTTATTAGTAGAGGAATTGAAACTACAACTGGAATTGTAGGCAGCGTTGATATTGAAAATCTTTTAAAATTTAGCCGTTCATATCATATGACAGTTTATGCTCAAAATAAAGAGGGTTTAAAAAATTTATTTAAATTGGTTAGTCTTGCTAATACTAAGTATTTATATAAAGTACCTAGAATACCTAAAAGTGAGCTTGTTAAATTAAGAGCAGGTTTAATTCTAGGCAGTGCTTGTGTTAATGGTGAAATTTTTAATGCTGCTAAAAGTAAAAGTGAAGAAGAATTAAGAGAAATGATGCAGTTTTATGATTTTATTGAAGTTAATCCGCCAAGTATTTCTGAATATTTAATTAGTTATGGCGAATTTACCTCCAAAGAAGATTTAATTAATAATATTAAAAAAATTATTGAAGTGGCTTTGTCAATTGATAAAAAAATTTGTGCAACTGGTGATGTTCATCAATTAAATAAAGAGGATATTATTTATCGTAAAATTATTGTTCATCAAAAAATTCCAACCGTTGGGTTTCATCATTTATACAAAAGAGAAAACACAGTTGTTCCATGTATGTATTTTATGAACACTAAAGAAATGAAAGAAGAGTTTAATTTCTTAAATAATCCTGAATTAATAGAAGATATTGTTGTTAAAAATCCTAATTATATTGCTTCATTATTTGAAGAGCAGGAGATTATTAAAACTGAATTGTATACTCCTAAAATGGATAATTCTGATGATATTACAAGAGATATGGTTTGGTCAAGAGCTAAAGAAATGTATGGCGAAGAACTACCAGAATTAATTAAAGAACGATTAGAAAAAGAATTAAACGGAATTATCAATAATGGTTATTCAGTATTATATTTAATTGCTCAAAAACTGGTTAAGAAAAGTAATGATTCCGGATACTTTGTTGGTTCTCGGGGTTCAGTTGGTTCAAGTTTAGTAGCAACAATGATGGGAATTACTGAAGTCAATCCTTTGCCAGCACATTATTTATGTCCAAAATGTCAAAAATCAATTTTTGAAATTAATGGTGAATCTCTAAATTTAACTCATAAAAGTGGCTATGATTTACCTGATCATAATTGTGAAGAGTGCAATATTCCAATGATTAAAGACGGTCAGGATATTCCATTCTCATCTTTCTTAGGTTGGGATGCTGAAAAAGTACCAGATATTGACTTAAACTTTTCATCAGAGAATCAAGCTGATGCTCACAATTATACTAAAGAATTATTTGGTGAGCATAATGTTTTTAGAGCAGGAACTATTGGTACAGTAGCTGATAAGACAGCTTATGGCTTTGTTAAAGGCTATTGCGAAGATAATAAAATAATTGTCCGTAATGTCGAAACAGAAAGACTTGCTAAAGGGATTACTGGAATAAAAAGAACTACTGGTCAACATCCAGGAGGAATAATTGTTATTCCTGATTATATGGATATCTATGATTTTAGTCCTTTTCAGTATCCGGCTGATGATAGTAATTCTTCTTGGTATACAACTCATTTTGATTTCCATGCTATTCATGACAATGTTTTAAAATTAGATATTTTAGGGCATGATGATCCAACTATGTTAAAAGCTTTGGAAGATTTGTCAGGAATTAAAATAACTGATGTTCCTTTTGATGATAAAAAAGTATTGTCTTTATTTAATTCTCCTAAAGTTTTAGGAGTAACTACCAATCAGATTAATTGTCAAACTGGAACTTTAGGAATACCGGAATTTGGTACTAATTTTGCAATTAGAATGCTAGAAGAAACTAAGCCCAAGTGTTTTGCTGATTTAGTTAAAATATCTGGACTTGCTCACGGAACTGATGTTTGGAGTGGCAATATTAGGGATCTGATTGTTAATAAGATTGCAGTTTTTGATAAAGTTTTAGGATGTAGAGAAGATTTAATATCTGATTTAATGAGTTATGGAATTCCCGGTTTTGATGCATTTCAAATTACCGAATTTGTTAGAAAAAATCTAGGCAATAAAAATCAACTTAAATTTCCCGAAAAATGGGAAAAATATGCTGCTCAAATGAAAGAACATAAAGTTCCAGACTGGTATATTGTTTCAACTAAAAAAATTCAATATTTATTCCCGAAAGCGCATGCTACAGCATATGTTATGATGGGCTATAGAGTAGCTTGGTTTAAAGTCTATCAGCCGATTTTATATTATAGTGCATATTTTTCAAAAAGATGTACTGATTTTGATGTTGAATCAATGGTTGATGGTGCTGCTGCTATTAGAAGAAAAATAGTAGAAATTAATTTAAAGGGATTTGAGGCAACTAATAAAGAGAAAAACATTAGTGATGTTATTAGTGTAGCATTAGAAATGTGTGAAAGAGGATTTAAATTTAATAATATTGATTTAAATATTTCAGATGGTTTTAATTTTGTAATTGGTGAAGACAAGAAAAGTTTATATATTCCATTTAGAGCATTAGATGGTATGGGAGATACTGTTGCTAGTAAAATAGTAGAAGAAAGACAAATAAAACCATTTTATTCGGTCGAAGATTTTCAAATGAGATGTAAAATAAGTACAACTAATTTAGAGAAGTTAAGAAGTCTAGGGGTATTAGAAGGACTTCCCGAATCAAGTCAGTTAAGTTTATTTTAGGAGGATTTATGAATATAAGTGAAGAGTGGCAGGATTATTTTATAATTGATGCTGGCGATAAAGAAAAATTAGAGAGTTGGAACGGAATAATTTTAAGAAGACCAGATCCTGAAGCCATCTGGCCTAAGGGTGATAATTATTTATGGGATAATCCCGATGCTTATTATCATCGTAGCAGTGAAGGTGGCGGTTACTGGGAATACAAAAAAAAATCAAAAGCAGACTGGACTGTTACTTATAGAGATTTAACATTTAAAGTAAGCCCAACCAATTTTAAACATCTGGGATTATTTCCTGAACAGGCATATAATTGGGATTATATAATAGATAAAATAAAAAAATCAAAAAGAGCAATTAAAGTTTTGAATTTATTCGCTTATACTGGAGCAGCGACAATGGCTGCCAGTATAGCCGGGGGTGAAGTTACTCAAGTAGATGCTTCTAAAGGTATGACTCTATGGGCTAAAGAAAATATGCGACTATCAGGTTTAGAAAATAATAAAATAAAGTTTATTGTTGATGATGTATTAAAATTTGTTTTAAGAGAACAAAGAAGAGGGAATACATATGATGCTATTATTATGGATCCGCCAAGTTATGGTAGAGGCCCTAATAAAGAAATTTGGAAATTTGAAGATAATATCTATGATTTAGTCACAGAATGTGTTAAATTATTAAGTAATAAGCCATTATTTTTCTTAATCAATTCTTACACTACAGGAATATCAAGTACAGTTATTGGTAATATTTTAACTAAAACTGTTTATGAAAAATATCAAGCAGGCATGATAACTACAGGAGAATTAGGATTAAGAGTTAAAGACAGTAATTTAATTCTTCCTTGTGGCATATTTGGCAGATGGGAAGATAAATAAATTAACGGAAAGTGGAAAAGTTTTAAGTGGGGAGTAGTAATATGGAAGTTTGTACAGTAACAGCGATGGATTTAAATATTTGTTTATCCGATGGTAAAGAATTAGGAAGGGAATTTTATTGTATTTTATATGATAAGTTAATTAGAATGTATCAAGAGTTGGTTCAAGCTCATAATTCTATTCCTTATAGTTTTGGTAAGAAAAAGTCTATGGCCATTATAAAGAAGAAAGCTGATTCTGAATTTGAAATGGAAGAATTACAAGAATTGATTTTTATGGTTAAATTAAAATTATTAAGTCTAGATCAAGAAGAAGTAATGGCTCCAAAGATATTGATTTATGATTACTCAAGTAACAAGTATTAAAAAATAAATTTACATAAATAATTTAATTTGATATTATTATAATGGAAAGAGGATTTATTATGGATGAAATGAAAGAAATTAAAGAGTTGGTTAATAACTTAAGAATGGCAAATGATCAAATGGCAGAGGAAATACGAGCTGTAATGACCGAAAATCATCGTTTAAATGAAAAAAATGCTAGATTGGAAGAAATCTTAAAAGAAAACGGTTTAACTTACACGGAAGCACCAACTCCACCAAATGTTTTACCTGGCAATGCTATTATGTGATTAAGGACATTAAAAATGTTCTTTTTTAATGAATTTTAAAATGGATAATTTTAATCGACATGGACAATGCTTAATCAATTTGATACAATATTAGAAGGTGAAGTAAATGAAAAAAGTCATTTTAATAGATGGTAACAATTTAATGTTTAGAAGCTATTTTGCAACTATTTACAGTGGAGTTATAATGCGGACCAGTAAAGGAATTCCCACTAATGCCTTATATGGTTTTATTAATATGATTAATAAAATTGTTGAAGAAGAAAAACCTAACTATATGTTAGTGGCTTTTGATATGGGTAAAAATTTTAGACATGAGAAATATTTGGATTACAAAGCGGGTAGAAATGAAACTCCTAATGATTTAAAAGAACAATTTCCAGTTGCTAAAGAAATTTTGGATGCAATGGGCATTAAATATTATGAAAAAGAAAGGGATGAAGCTGATGATGTAGTTGGAACATTTGTTAAAATGGCTTTAAGCGATAAGGATTTTAATACAACTATTGTATCTTCAGATAAAGATTTACTTCAACTAATTAATTATGAAACCGATGTTAAACTATTAAAACAAAAAGGTCATATTAGATTTAATGAAGCAGAATTTAAAAAAGAATATGGGCTAGATCCAATTAAAATAATTGATATTAAAGCCTTGGCAGGAGATCCTTCTGATAATATTCCGGGAGTAAAAGGTATTGGTGAAAAAACCGCTTTAACCTTACTTCAAAATTATGGCTCATTAGAAGGTATTTATGAAAATATTGATAATATTAAAGGGGCTGTTAAGGATAAATTAATTAATGATAAAGAAAAAGCTTTTTTTAGTAAAGAATTAGCTACTATTTATAGAGACGTTCCAGTTGATATTTCTTTAGAAGATACTTTATATACGGGCAATGATAACGATAAATTAGTTGCTATTTTTAAAAAATTGGAATTTAACTCTTTATTAAAAAGCATTAAAATTGAAGAAAAAATAGTTAGTTCTGATTATCAAACTGTTAAAAATATTGATAATTTAAAATTAAGTGATTTTAGTTTTTATTTAGAATGCGATAAAGAAAATTATCATAATGCTAATATTTTAGGAATGGGAGTTTGTGATGGAATTAATTTATATTATCTTCCTAAAGATTTAATTAAAGAGTTTTTTATTAAATTTAAAACTAGTCTAAAATATACTTTTGATTTAAAGAAAACAATTTATCTGCTTAAAAAAGAAGATATAGAAATTGCAAATGTAAATTATGACTTAATGCTAGCTTTATATTTATTAAATTATAATATTAAGGATGATTTGGCAAATATAATGAATAATGAAGATATTAAGGTAGAGTTTTATGATACTTTATTGAAAAATAAATTTCCGGAAAATGAACTTATTAATACATGCAATCTAAAAGCCAAATATATTTATGAAACAAGAACTAGGTTTATTAATGAACTTTTAAAAGAAGAAATGCTCGATTTATTTAATAATATTGAAATGCCTTTAGTAACAGTTTTGGCTAATATGGAATATAATGGTGTTTTAATAGATAAAAACATTTTGCAGAATATGCAAGAATCCATTTTAATAAAAATTGATAACATCAGCAAAGATATTTACAATTTAGTTGGCGCAGAATTTAATATTTCCAGCCCCAAACAACTCGGAGAAATTCTTTTTGATAAATTGGGTCTTCCTTTTGCTAAAAAAACAAAAACTAAATATAAAACAGATGTTAAAATACTACACAAATTACTTGATCATCATCCGGTTATAGCTAAAATATTAGAATATCGTAATTTAACTAAAATAAACAATACCTATTTAGAAGGATTATATAAATATATTGAAAGTGATGGCCGAATTCATACAATTTATAAACAAACTTTAACTAGAACAGGAAGATTATCATCAGTTGAACCAAATTTACAAAATATTCCCGTTAGAGAAGAAGAAGGCAGAAAGATTAGAAAAGCCTTTTTACCAAGCAATGATTCAATTTTAATTTCGGCTGACTATTCGCAGATAGAACTTAGGATCCTGGCTCATATTAGTGGGGATGAAACTTTAATTAATGCCTTTAATAAAGGGGAAGATATTCATACCAAAGTCGCTAGTGATATTTTTGGAGTACCAATGGCTGCAGTCAGTAAAGAAATGCGTAAAAGTGCTAAAGCTGTTATTTTTGGAATTGTTTATGGAATTAGTGGTTTTGGTTTAGGTGAAAATTTGGAAATTAATTTTATTGATGCTAAAAAATTTATTAATAAATATTATGAACTATATCCTAAAGTTAAACAATATATGGAAAATATTATAGAAGATGCTAAAGAATGTGGTTGTGTTAAAACCTTGTTTAATCGTAAAAGAGTAATCGAAGAACTAAAAAGCAATGTTTTTATGGTAAGGAATGCTGGCGAAAGAATGGCTTTAAACACTCCTATTCAAGGCACTAATGCTGATATTATTAAAATAGCAATGATTAACATTTATAATGAAATTAAAAAAAGAAAGCTGCAAAGTAAAATGATTTTACAAGTTCATGATGAACTAATTTTTGATGCCTTAAAGAAAGAACAAAAAGAACTGGAAATAATTATTAAAGAGAACATGGAAAATGTTATTAAATTAAGTGTACCAATTAAAGTCGAAATTGACAGTGGTGAAAATTGGTATGAAATATAGGAGATGAATTATGCCGGAAATAGCGGAAGTAGAAACAGTAAGAAATACTTTAAAATTAAAAATTCTAAATAAAAAAATAGTTCGAGTTAATATTTTATATTCCAAAATGATTGAAACAAATCTAGAAGCATTTAAAACAAATCTTATTAATAAAGAATTTATAGATATAAAAAGAATAGGTAAATATCTATTGTTTGAACTAGATAATTATTACTTAATAAGTCATTTGCGAATGGAAGGTAAATATTTTATTAAAAATAGTACTGAAGAAATAGTTAAACATGAACATATTATTATTACTTTTGCAGATAATACTGATTTAAGATACCATGATACAAGAAAATTTGGGCGAATGGCTTTAATCAAAAAAGAAAATTTAAATGACTATAAAGGTATTAATAAACAAGGGCTAGAACCTTTTAATGAAAAATTGAATACCAACTATTTAAAAAATAAACTAAAAAATAAAACATTACCAGTTAAAACAATATTACTAGATCAAACAATTATTAGTGGTTTAGGTAATATTTATGCTGATGAAGTCTTATTTGATGCTAAAGTTAATCCATTAAAAAAAGGTAAAAATTTAAGTATAAAAGAACTTGATAGAATAATTGATGCTTCAAAGAAAATAATTAAAAAAGCAATAGAAAAGGGTGGAACTACTATTAAGAGCTATACTTCAAGTTTAGGGGTAAGCGGCAGGTTCCAACAGTATTTGATGGTTCATAAAAGAGAAAATGAAAATTGTAAAATATGCGATACTATTATTAAAAGAATTAAAGTCAATGGTCGTAGTACTTACTTTTGTCCTAAATGTCAAAAATAACTATTGACAAATCGAATCTAAGTATTATATAATTCAAATTACCGAGTGTACTTTTTACATTTTTTAATTTGGAATATTTCCAGCAAGGGATAATTGACTCTATTTTTGATAGATTTTTATCTTTTGGGTGGTAGAAAGTTGGTATAATTTGAATATTAATAATGAAGAATTACAAAATGAACAAAAATATTTGGCTTATACAATTAATATTATCAGACAAAACATTTCCTTAATGGGTCAGGAATTAATTAAAAAAGAAGAATCAATTAAGGAATTCAAAAAATTTACCTGGGATAATAAAAGTGAGTTAGATCCTCAGGAATTAAAATCTTTAATGACTGATAATGATTTGGAAGTTTTTTTCTATGAAAAAAGAGCTAAATACTTTAGAAACCTTTATAAAATTCAAAATAATCCTTATTTTGGATCAATAATCTTTAAGGAAGGAAATGAGTTAAGTGATATTTATATTGGTATTACTTACCTGGAAGACAATGATAAGCAGATTATTCATGACTGGCGTAGTCCAATTTGCAGTTTATTTTATGATTACGAACTAGGACCATGCTCCTACATTGCTCCTAAAGAAATAATCAAAGGTGAACTACTTAGGAAAAGACAATATAAGATTGAAAATGGAGTTTTAAAAAGAATATTTGATAACAGTATTAATATTGATGATGAACTACTTCAAGAAGTTTTAAGTAACGAATCAAGTGAAAAGATGAAAAATATTGTTAATACTATTCAACAAGAACAAAATAAAATAATTAGGAATACTAGTGATCGAAATTTAATAGTCCAAGGAATAGCAGGGAGCGGTAAGACATCAGTTGCTCTTCACCGAATTGCTTTTCTATTATATCGAATTGAAAATCTAAATTCAAAAAATGTTTTAATTTTTTCACCAAATCAAATATTTAGTGAATATATCTCTGATGTTCTACCTGAACTTGGTGAAGAAAATACTATGCAAACTACTTTTCATGATTTATTCAAAACCTATATTACGGAATATAAAAGTGTTGAGACTTTTGCTAACTTTATAGCCAGATATTATACTTATGAAGAACCAAATCCTGAATTAGTTAAATACAAACAGAGCAATGAAATAATTGACGATTTTAATCAATTTGCTAAATGTTTAACGAATAAAACTATGTTTAAAAAGGGCATTGCTTTAGATAACATCTACTATTCTAAAGAAGAATTAAATAATTTATTTCATCATCGTTATCAAAAATTAACCTTGTTTGAAAGAATAGATGAGATGGCTTTAAGATATTCAGAGATTAATTTTAATGGCAGTAAAAAAAGATATCCAACATTTAGAAGACTGCTAATGGAATCTTTAGAATTAAAAGAAGATTATAAAAAGATTTATCGTGAATTTTATTTGAGTAAGTATTCTAAGATTACTTTAAGTGATAATCAAATTAATAAATTTATTAACAAAAAAGAAATATATTATGAAGATGCTATTTTATTTGTTTATTTGAAAAGTCTATTAAAAGGATTTCCATGCAATACTCTAATTAAAGAAATTGTTATTGATGAAGCTCAAGACTATACAAAACTAGAATATCTAATGATTACTAAGATATTTAAAAATAGTGGGCTTACTATTTTAGGAGATATTAATCAAACCATTAATCCTTATTATAAATATAATAGTTTAACTGATTTAATGAGTATTTTTAAAACCAGTTCCATTTATTTAGAACTAACCAAAACTTATCGTTCCAGTGAAGAAATAATTGCTTATACTAATCAAATTTTAGATCTTAATTATGTAAGAGCTATTAGAAAATCAAATAATAAACCAGTATTATTTAGAAAAGAAGATCATAACTTAAAAGAATCATTATTAAATGATATTAAATATCTTCAAAAGGAATATAAAAGTATTGCAGTTATTACTAAAGATGAGAATGAAGCAGTTGGTCTTTACAATTTATTAAAAAATGAAATTAACATTACTTTATTAAATAACAATAGTAGCAAGTTTGAAAAAGAATTAATAATCGTCCCATCATATATTGCTAAAGGTTTAGAATTTGATTCAGTTATTGTTTATAATAAAATAAATAATAAATATAAACCAAATGAACTATATTTATATTATGTTGCTTGCACTAGAGCTCAGCATGAATTGATTGTTTATAATTAAGCATCCTAATGGATGCTTTTATATTGTCTAAAAGTTTAAAAAAATTTAGATACACCTAAAAATTAAGAGTTGTTCGGAAGAGCTAAATAGGATATAATTAAACTATAAGAAAAGTAGATGGGCATTATGAATAATAAAAAGAAAATAATTATTATTATAATAACTATTGTAACGATTATAACTTTAGGTGGCCTAACCTATGCTTTTTTCAGTGCTAATAATGTTCAAGGTAACAGTACAACAAATACAATAGTAACACTAACCGCCGACTATGGAAATGTAACAATCACTTATGATAGCTCTAATGGCACTATAACAGCAGCCAATATGGATTTAAAAGAAAGCGAAAAAGGAACTCATAAAGAATATCTTATGAAATTTAAAATAGCCAGTACAGCGAGTATCACTCATAATATCTCAATCAACT
>CAYTSB010000007.1:0-28204 GCA_964440405.1 uncultured Muribaculaceae bacterium | reverse complement strand
CTTCTAAATGTCCTCTTGACCAGCGTAAACGCTGTCTTAAAGCAATTTTTAAACTGGTTGGCTGTTCATCAAAGAATTCAGCTTCATTATTGTAGCTGATTCTGTATCCCTGAGCAACTGCATCAGCAGTTAAGGCTCTATCCTCAGTAAGAGAAGTATATTTCCAGCCATCTTTAACAATTTCATTAGTAAATAAAAATCCTGTTCCCTGAATATTAGTTGCCAGTCTTAATACTGATCGGGGACGATGATTAGTTCTAACTGATCTTAACCAATGAAGTCCATATGTAGATGCAATCCAGTTTTCATCAAAATTTTTAGTATTACGATAAGAAGTAATAATTTTCTCACCGGCATCAAAAGCATCATTCATTCTTGAGATATAATCAGTATTTAACAGATTGTCAGCATCAAAGATAAAATATCCTTCAAATGACATCCTGCCATAATCTTCTTCAATTCTTTCGCAGAGATATTGTAAAGCAAAACCTTTTGTTTTTCTTTCATTATCAAATCTTTCATAACAGATGGCTTGATGGCTTCTAGCTACTTTTGCAGTTTTATCTGTACAATTATCTGCAACTACAAAAACCGTTAATAACTCTCTAGGATAATCCTGTTTATTAATACTGTCCAAAAGATTGCCGACAACATTTTCTTCATTTCTGGCAGCAATTAAAATTGCATATTTATGCTGTTTCTTAGCTGGTTTAAACTTTCTAGTAAAAAAAAGACCAATAACTAAATAAACTGATTTATAAGCTAACATAGCAGTTATAACTGTTCCGATAGAATTATAAATTATTTTGTTCTGGCTGTATGTTTTTCCGACAAAAATAACAAAGTCATTCAAAAAATTAAACATCTTAGCACCTTCACTAAAAAAAGTATAACATACTAACTTTGATAAGACAACTTATAAAAGGTAACTGCTGTTTACATTTATTTTTATAAAAGTGGCGATATTTTTAACAATTTATAGTATAATTGTACTAGGTGATCAACTATGAAAGTTATTATATCTGCTGGTGGTACAGGAGGACATATCTATCCAGCATTAGCTATTGTTAATAAAATTAAAGAACACAAACCTGATAGTGAGTTTATCTATATTGGTACTCATAATCGTATGGAAAAGGATATTATTCCTAAATTAAAGATAAAATATATTCCTTTAAAAGTCTACGGATTTACTAAAAATATGTTTAAAAACTTTGAGAATATTTTTCTACTTTTTAAATCTTATCAGCAATGTTTAAAGATTATTAAAGAATTTAAACCAGATATTGTTATTGGTGCTGGTGGCTATGTAACATATCCGACATTAAAAGCAGCTCATAAGTTAAAAGTTAAGACTTTAATTCATGAGCAGAATGCCATTCCTGGCAAATCAAATAAAAACTTAAGTAAATTTGTCGATCGAATATGTGTTTCCTTTAAAGAATCTTTAGCTTATTTTCCGGAATCAAAAACTGTTGTGACGGGAAATCCCTGTAGTGAAAATGCAATTAATATTAAGCCTGCTAATAAGAAGAATTTCGGACTAAATTTAAATAAAAAATTAATAATTGTTGTGGCAGGAAGTCTCGGTAGTACTTCGGTTAATAATAAAATGAAGGAATATCTTTTAAAAGTAAAAGACAAAGATTATGAAGTGGTATATATCACCGGTAAAAACAATTATGATAGTTTTATTCATGATAATAAGTTTCCAACTAATGTTAAAGTATTTCCCTATATTGATAACTTAAGCAGTTTATTTAAAGTAAGTGATATTGTTGTAACTCGTTCTGGAGCATCAACTATCAGTGAGCTTATTGCTTTAAATGTTCCTAGTATTTATATTCCATCTCCTTATGTTCCTAATAATCATCAGTATTATAATGCTCTGAAGTTAAAAGAAAATAATGCCGGAATTTTAATTGAAGAAAAAAACTTAAATGTTGATAAATTAATTCTTGAAATAGATAATCTGTTAAATGATAAAACAAGATATTTGGATATGAAACTAGCATTAAACAAACTAGCTGTTAAAAACAGCAGTGAACTAATTTATAAAGAAGTAAAGGATTTGATAAAATGAGAGAGATATTAAAAGCATTTGGTAGTCTAGAAGAAGATGTTTCTTTAAAAGATTATAACACTTATAAAATAAACAGCTATGCTAAGTATTTAATCAGACCTTACAACATAGAAGATCTAATTAAGTTATTAAAATATTTAAAAGAAAATAATGTTAAATATTTTATATTGGGTAATGGTTCTAATGTAATTTTAAGTGATAATAAATTTGATGGTGTCATTATTAAATTAGATTATTTAAATGAAGTTAAAATCAAAGGCTTAGAAGTTTATGTTGAAGCAGGAGTAATGATTAATTCATTTTCTTTAGAGATGATTAATAATAATCTTAAAGGTTTAGAATGGGCGACTGGAATACCTGGAACTATTGGTGGGGGAATAGTAGGTAATGCCGGAGCCTATAATGCCTGTATTTTTGATTATATTAAAGAAATTACTTTTCTGGATGAATTTTTTTATGTTAAAACTTTGACTAAAGATGAAATTGATTATGGTTATCGCTATTCAATGTTTAAAAACAGTAAAAACATTATTTTATCATGTGTTTTAGAATTAAAAGAGGGTACTAAAGAAGGATCAATGGAATTAGTTAAAGATCGTTTAAAAAGAAGAATGGAAAGTCAACCCCTAGAATATCCCAGTGCTGGAAGTGTTTTTCGTAATCCTGAAGATATTCCGGCTGGTAAAATAATTGAAGATTTAGGATTTAAAGGCAAAAATATTGGCGGAGCCTATGTCTCGGAAAAACATGCTAATTTTATAATTAATAAGAAAAATGCTACAAGTAGTGATATAATAAAGTTAATTGATGAAATATCAGGAGCAGTTAAAAAGGAATATGGAATAGATTTGCATTTGGAACAAGAAATTATTAAATGGTGATTTATGGAAGAGAAAGCGGTTAAAAAAATTAAACGCAAAAAATTTAGTATTAAGAAATTTTTAATTCTAGTTTTAACCTTATATATTATCGCTTGTGGTATATATTATCTTTTTAATCTGCCGATCAAAAACATTATAATTAAAGGCAACAGTCTGGTTTCTGACTATGAAATAATTACTGCAGCCAAAATCAAAAATTATCCTTCGATTTTTAAAACCGGCACTGCTAAGTTAAAAAAAAGAATTAAAACTTTAGATTTGGTTGCTGATGTTAAAATTAAAAAGAGTTTAAAAGGAATATTAACAATTACAATCACGGAAAACAAAGTTTTATTTATTAATAATAATACTAATAAATTAGTCCTATCTAATGGCAAGGAGATAGCTAATCAAGATTATCTGGGAATTCCTGTTTTATTAAACTATGTTCCTGAGGATATCTATCAGGATTTTATTAAAGATTTTAAAAACATTGATCAGAATATTATCAAAATGATTAGTGAAATAGAATATTCCCAATATAAAAATAAAAAAGATGAAATAATTGATAATGAAAGATTTTTGTTAAGAATGAATGATACTAATACGGTTTATATTAATATTGCTAATATCAATCGTTTGAATTATTATCAAGATATTGTTTTAACAAAAGAAGATAGAGGGATACTATATCTAGATTCTAATTCTAGTACCAATACTATCTTTGAAAATTATTAGGTGGTTTATGAAGAAGTATTATCAGAATATGTTGGATGAACTAAAAACTATTGATTCACTTAAGAAATTACTGTTACATAGTTGTTGCGGTCCCTGCAGTACCCATGTAATTGATTTGCTGACTAAATATTTTAATATCACGGTATATTTTTATAATCCTAATGTTGTTCCCAAAGAAGAATATCTTAAAAGGAAAGCAGAACAAGTTAAATTCATTAATAATTATCGGGGTAAAAATAAAATTACATTTATAGAAGGCGATTATGACTATGGTGAAAGCCTGAAGTATTGTATTCAGGAAAAGTTTATTCATGAAGGAGGCGCTAAATGTTATCGTTGTTATCAGTTTCGTCTTCGTAATACAGCCAGATTAGCTAAAGATAAAAACTTTGATTATTTTAGTACTACTTTATCAGTAAGTCCTTATAAAAATAGTGAATATATTAATGAAATTGGTGAAGAATTAGCTAAAGAATTTGGCGTAAAATTTCTATCATCTGATTTCAAAAAAGAAGCTGGTTATAAAAATAGTGTTTTGCTATCTAAAAAATATAATTTATATCGCCAGCAATATTGTGGTTGTTTAGATTCATTACTGGCGTTAATGGAAAAATTTAAATAAGGAGGGTAATATGACAGGACATGAATATTTTATTGGAATAAAAGCAAATGGCAAAATATATCCTTATTACTTGGACAAGCTTCAGGCTTACCAGGAAATAAAAGGAGAACATTATCTGGAAGTATTAGATAAATTTCTGGCTAATTTTGAAGATGAAAATGAACTAAAAGAATTTTTGGCTCAAAATGATCAAATTATAACTGCCGATGAAATTTTTATTTATGAAAAGAAGAAATTGTCGCTTCTTAAGGTTGGGAAACCCCTATACAAATCTAAAGCCTCTTTATTAGATGTCGAAAATGTTAAAAAAATGTCAGATTATTTATGCGCTAAAGAACCGGCATATTATATATATTTCCTAGAATACTTAAAAGAGTTTGCCGAGGCGAACTCCTATAAGGAAAAAGGTGAGGCCTATGATATGGCTTTTAAAAAACTGGCTTTCTTTCTCAGATTTAATCAAAATAAAGGTTTAAAGCGTTCCAGAACAACAAGTGATTATCGTAAATATAAAAAGGAAGCTAAAACAGGATTACCAGTTATATATAAATTTATTTTAAATAAGCCTCATAAAGAAACAATAAGTTATCGTTTTCTTCATGACTTTGCGGATTTTATGGCTAAAACTATTGATAACATTGAATTTTTAAGATATTGTGCTAATTTATATATTGAATATGATTGTCCTAAATCAGATATTAAAAATTTTAAAGAAAAAAACTTTCTGAGAAGATATGTTTCCTATGATCAATATTTATTATTAGTTAATAGAGACCTTTTAAACAATATTGGTCTTGATTTGGCAGAATGTGAATATGAAGGCAAATATATCAATATGGCTGATATTCTTAAATTAAGAGTTTTAGAAGAACCAGTTTATGATGATTCTTTAAGAATTTTTACTGATCAATATAACAAAGAGCATGATACTTATTATGAACCTTTTGAATTAAAAGAAATCTATGACCAGACTTACGGTCCATTACCTGAAATTAATTCAGAGAATGAGCATTTATCAAAATAAAGATTGTAATTAGGCAATCTTTTTTTTATAATTAGAGTATGAAGAAGATAGATGAATTTAAAAAATATATCGCATTGGAAAAAAAGTTGTCAGATAATACTTTAAATGCTTATTTAGAAGATGTTAATGCTTTTTTTGTGTTTTTAAAGAAGAGGAAAATAACTAAAGCCATCATCAGAGATTATTTAAAATATTTAGACAGTTTAAAATACTCAAAAAAAACTATTGCGCGACATATTAGTTCTTTAAAAAACTATTATCAATTTTTATATGATAATAATTATATAAAAGATAATTATTTCATCACTATTAAATCACCTAAATTAGATAAAAACCTACCTAACTATTTAGATTTTGAAGATTTAAATAAATTACTGGATATTTTTGATTTAAACAAACCATTAGAACTTAGAAATAAATTAATAATTGAACTATTTTATTCAACTGGCATCAGACTGACAGAATTGGTTGAAATTAAAATAAGTGATATTGATTTTAATCAAAAAACAATTAGAATATTAGGTAAAGGCAATAAAGAAAGAATAGTTTATTATGGAGATGTTGCCAAAAGTCTTTTAGATAAGTATTTAGATATCAGACTTAATTTATTAAATGGTAAAAATAATACTAATCTTTTTATTAATAATAAAGGAGATTCTTTGACAGTAAGTGGTGTTCACAATTTATTTAATCAGATGGTAAAGAAAGTATGTTTAAAAAATCATCTGTCTCCTCACACTTTAAGGCATACTTTTGCTACTCATATGTTAAATGAAGGAGCAGACTTAAAAGTAGTTCAAGAACTGCTTGGACATACTAGTCTAAGCACAACAAGTATTTATACTCATATCTCAAATCAAAGGCTACGGAGTGTTTATTTAAAAACTCACCCGCGAAATGGAAAGAAGTGATAAAATGGCCAAGTTGTATTATCGTTATGGAGCAATGAATTCTGGTAAAACCAGAGATTTAATGAAAGTTTATTATAATTATAAAGAAAGAAAAATGAATACTCTAGTAATGAAACCAGCAGTTGATATTAAAGGTAAAGAAAACTTGGTTTCAAGAGATGGTGCTAGTTTAGCTAACAATCATTTGATAACTAAAAATGATAATGTTTATAAAATGATTAAAGAAGCAGATAATAGAAAGAAAATTCATTGTATTTTAATTGATGAAGCTCAGTTTATGCATCCTAAGAATGTTGATGAGTTAGCCAAGGTCGCAGACTATTTAGATATTCCGGTTATTTGCTATGGTTTAAGAGCAGATTTCAGGACTAAACTATTTCCTGGAAGCAGAAGATTATTTGAAATAGCTGATAGTATTGAAGAAATAAAAACTGTTTGTGAATGTGGTAGAAAAGCCACAATGAATACAAGAATGGTTAATGGCAAATATACTTTTACTGGCAGTCAGGTGGCAATTGATGGCGAAGATGATATTACATATAATTCTCTCTGTCGGAAATGTTATCAGGAAAAGAAAAATAATAAGTGCTAAGATTAACAATTTTTGCTATAATTAATAACAGGTATTAAAGGAGGATTTAAAATGCCAAAATATGTATATTCCTTTAAAGAAGGAAATAAAGATATGAAAAATCTCCTTGGCGGCAAAGGCGCTAATCTAGCCGAAATGACTAGTATTGGTTTGCCGGTTCCAAGAGGATTTACAATTACTACTGAAGCTTGTACTAAATATTATGAAGATAAGGAAGATATCCATCTTAATATAGTAAAAGAAATAGAAGAAAAGCTTCAAGAACTGGAGAGTATTTCTGGTAAAAAAATGGGTGATAAAGAAAATCCATTGTTAGTATCAGTAAGAAGTGGTTCTAGGGCATCAATGCCAGGGATGATGGATACAGTTTTAAACTTGGGCCTTAATGATGAGGTTACAGAAGGATTAGCTTTGGCAACTGATAATCCAAGATTCGCTTATGATTCATATCGTCGTTTTATTATGATGTTTTCTGATGTTGTAAAAGGATATTCAAAGAGTTCTTTTGAAAGAGTATTAGATAAATTTAAAGAAGAAAAGAAAGTTAGTTATGATACTGATTTAACAGCTGATGATATGAAAGAAATAGCTTTTAAATTTAAAGATATTTATGAAGAAATAGCTCATGAACCATTCCCAGAAGACCCAAAAGTTCAATTAATGGAAGCAATTAAAGCGGTATTCAGAAGTTGGAATAATGAAAGAGCAATCGTTTATCGTCGTTTAAATGATATTCCTTCATCTTGGGGTACAGCAGTTAATGTTCAGGAAATGGTTTATGGTAATAAAGGTGAAACATCAGGTACTGGGGTCGCATTTACAAGGGATCCATCAACCGGTGAGCGAAAACTCTATGGTGAATATTTAATGAATGCCCAGGGAGAAGATGTTGTCGCTGGAGTTAGAACTCCAGAACCTATTGATACATTAAAAGAAAAAATGCCAGAATGCTATAATGAATTTGTTAAAATATGCGCTATTTTAGAAAATCATTATAAAGATATGCAAGATATGGAATTTACTATTGAAAATGGCAAACTATTCATGCTTCAAACTAGAAATGGCAAAAGAACTGCCAAAGCAGCACTTAAAATTGCTGTGGATTTAGTGGAAGAGGGAATGTTAACCGTTGAAGAAGCATTACTTAAAGTTGAACCAAAACAATTAGATCAATTATTACATCCAATGTTCGATAATGATTCTTTAAAAAACGGTAAAATTATTGCAACTGGACTTGCCGCTTCACCAGGAGCCGCAACCGGTAAGTTGTATTTTACTGCAGAAGATGTTATGAAAGCGCATGAAGCCGGTGAAAAGGATTTAATTTTAGCTAGACTTGAAACCAGTCCCGAAGATATTGAAGGAATGAATTTAGCTCATGGTATTTTAACTGTTCGTGGCGGAATGACCAGTCATGCAGCAGTTGTTGCTAGAGGAATGGGCACCTGCTGTGTTTGTGGTTGTGGGGAACTAAAAATTACTGAAAAATCAAAAACATTAACTACTAAAGATGGCAAAGTATTTAAAGAAGGGGATTATATTTCATTAGATGGTTCTACCGGACATGTTTATGGCGAAAAAATTAAAACGGTTGCACCAATAATTGGTGGTGACTTTGAAGTATTTATGGCCTGGGCTGATAAAATCAGAAAATTAAAAGTAAGAACTAATGCAGATACCCCAAAAGATGCAATTCAGGCTCGTAAATTTGGAGCTGAAGGGATTGGACTATGTCGTACTGAGCATATGTTCTTTGAAGAAGATAGAATCTTTAATTTCAGAAAAATGATTACCGCTGAAACTAAGGAACAAAGAGAAAAAGCATTGGCAGATATTCTTCCATATCAAAGAAAAGACTTTGAAGGTTTATTTGAGGCGATGGAAGGGTATCCAGTAGTTATCCGTTACCTAGATCCACCTTTACATGAATTCTTACCTCATACTGATGAAGAGATTAAACCTTTAGCAAAAAGTTTGAATATAACTTGTGAAGATTTAAAAAGAAGAGTGGAAAGCTTAAAGGAATTTAATCCAATGATGGGCCATCGTGGCTGTCGTTTGGCTGTAACTTATCCAGAAATTGCTGTAATGCAAACCAGAGCAGTTATTGAAGCAGCAATTAATGTTAATAAAAAAGGAATGCATGTAATTCCGGAAATAATGATTCCATTAGTTGGAGATGCCAACGAATTAAAATATGTTAAGGAAATTGTTGATAGTACTGCTAAAGAAATAATTGACCAAGAAAAAGTTGATTTAAAATATTTAGTAGGAACAATGATTGAAATTCCAAGAGCAGCTATTCTAGCAGATAGAATAGCCGAATATGCTGAATTCTTTAGTTTTGGGACTAATGATTTAACTCAGATGACCTTTGGTTTTTCTAGAGATGATGCAACCAAATTTTTATCCGATTATTATGGTAAAGGGATTTTTGAAACCGATCCATTTGCAAAATTAGATCAAGATGGAGTTGGTGAACTAGTTAAAATGGCAGCTTCAAAGGGAAGAGCAGCTCGCAAAGATATTCATTTAGGAATTTGTGGCGAACATGGTGGTGATCCAGCTAGTGTTGAATTCTGTCATCAAGTTGGACTTGATTATGTATCTTGCTCTCCATTTAGAGTACCAATTGCTCGTTTAGCAGCAGCTCAAGCTGTAATTAAAAATAAATAAAGACTACTAAGTCTTTTTTTAATGATGTATAATAGTTTTTAAGAGGTATTAAATGAAAACATTAATTATTAATGGATCGCCGAGAAAAAATGGCGATACAGCAGTATTACTAACAGAATTAAAAAAATATCTAGCTGGTGAAATTATCGAGATATCAGCTTATTACAATAATATAAAACCTTGTATTGATTGCAGGTATTGTTGGAAAAATGCTAAATGTGCCATTATAGATGATATGGATTTTATCTATAATGATGATTTTGATAATGTTGTTATTGCTTCCCCAATATATTTATCAGGGTTAACTGGACCACTAACTAGTTTAGCAAGTAGATTACAGGTATATTATGCTGCCAAGAGATTTTTAAAAAAAGAAATAGAAGTTAAAGCAAAAACTGGGGTTTTAATTTTAGTTGGTGGCGGTGATGGCAAGGTAGAACATGCTGTCAAAACTGCTAATTGGATGTTTAAAAAAATGAATGCTATTTGTCAAGAAGAGAATAGAGTTTTTTCCTTAAAAACTGATGATATACCAGCATTTAAGGATTTAAAAGCTCAGGAAAAAGTAAAAGAGATAGCTGAAAAATTGAATAATAAACACAAGAAATGTTAAATGCTCTTAAAAAAGTTGCAATTGCCGAGGGAAATACACAACAAATTGTTTATTAACAATTACAACATTTTTTAATTATATGCTATAATTTATCTTAGAATAGAGGGACAATATGAAAATACTATGTGTTGGTCATGTAACTTATGATATTAAATTATCATTAGATAATTATCCAATTGAAAATAATAAATATAATTTAACTAATTCAATAGAATCAGCAGGAGGCGGACCAGTTAATGCTTCTTTTCTACTTGCTAAGTGGGGTATGCAATACGATACTTACTTTGCCGGAGTAATTGGTAATGATAATCACGGTAATAAAATTAAAAAAGAATTTACTGATATGGGTTTATCAACTAAATTTATTGAAACAACTTATGAATACAATACCTCTTTATCATTGATTTTAGTTAATCAAAATAATGGCAGCAGAACTATTTTTAATCTTAATGAAGCCTATATCCCTTTGAAAAAATTAAATCTGGATTTTATACCGGATGTTATTTTAATGGATGGCTATGATTACCATAGTTCAAGAGCATTATTAGATAAATTTCCTAATTCAATCGCCGTTATTGATGCTAGTAATTATAATGAAAATACTATTGGTTTATGTAAAAGTTGCAAATATATTATAGCTGCAGCTGATTTTGCTGAAAAAATCACCAAAAAAACCTTTAATTATGAAAATCAAAAGAGTTTGGTGGAAATTTATTCAGCACTAACTGATATATTTAGTAGATCGGAAATAATAATAACTTTAGGTGAGCATGGAGTTTTATACAATCTTAACGGCAATATTCGCTTAATTCCAGCGATTAAAGTTGAAGCTAAAGATACAACTGGAGCAGGGGATATTTTCCATGGTGCTTTTGTTTATGGTTTAAGCAATAGTTTTGATTTTGAAAAAAATATTAAATATGCTAATATTGCAGCAGGGCTTTCGGTAACCAAATTAGACATTAAAAAAGCCATTCCAACTTTAGAGGAAGTAAATAAATATTATGAAGAACATTGATATTTTTACTAAAAATTATCCTCATTTAGATCTTCATGGTGAATACCAATCGATGATTTATACATTAGTAACTGAGTTTATTAATGATAATATTAAAATGGGTAATAAATATTTAGTTATTATTCATGGCAAAAATGATCATGGCAGAGGTAGATATATCTTAAAAAATAAATTATATGAAATTTTAAAAGAAGATAAAAGAATAATAAGTTATAAATTACTTCCTAATCTAGGATCTTCTTTAATTGAAATAAATCTTGACAAATAATCTTGCATGATGTACAATTAAACTCCACTTGATAAAGAATAAAAAGGCCAAAATTGACTTTTCTTTAAAAATATGCTATAATTAACATGGTTTTAAGGGAATTAGGGGGTTATAATATGGCAAGTTTTGTTTTAGATTATTATAATGAAAATGAATTTAAAAAACTAGAAAGAGCACTTAAGAAGTATAATATGCTTGCATATAAGAAGTTGAATTTTGATTATTATCCTTCATTAAGAAAAGGTAAATTTGTAGGTGAATTGGTTTCTCAAAATAAATCAGAACATTCTTTTACTTATGAATTAAAATTACCTAGTGATCATATGTTTAAACAGGTTCATGGCGATGTAAAATTGATTTATACAGTTTTAAAAGATAATGAAACTATTATGTTAAAGACTATTACACCAGAAGATATCTTATTAGAAGGTCATAAGTCTGAATTAACAACATATAAAGGCATTATGATATCAAAAGCTAATGCTTCTAAGGATATGTTTAAAATTGATTTATTAAATGCCTTACAAAACAAGTAAAAATACTTGTTTTTTTCATAAAAATGCTTGAATGTCATAAGATGTTATGATAAAATTAAAAAGTAGATGGACCTCTAGCTCAGTTGGTTAGAGCATCCGGCTCATAACCGGGCGGTCGTAGGTTCGAGTCCTACGAGGTCCACCACTAATTTAAAAAATCTCGAATAATTTCGAGTTATGATTTAAATCAACTAATAGTTGGTTTTTTTATTGTAAAAAATTCTTTGGAGTGCATAAATACTCTAAAAAAAGCGATAATAATATATAGGTGGTTATTGTGACCGACGAGGAATTCCGTATAAAATATAAAAAATATTTACATAAAGATATTGCAGAATTTGAAAAAATGATTAAAAATATTTTTAAAAATAGTTTTGATATAGTTGTTAGAACAATTAAAACTAAAAAAGGTAATATTTGTTTTGTGGGTATTGATGGCTTAGTTGAGAAATCTTTATTGGATAGAGATGTTATTAAGCCACTTATTAATATTACTAAAAAAGATGATATCTCAAATATAATTCATATATCACAGTTAGAAGTAATCGATATAAGTTTAAATTTTATTAATAGTGTTTTAGATGGAAACCAAGTCATAATGTGTGAAAATGATGAGAAGATATATGTTGTGGATTTAAAAAACTGGGCTCAAAGAGCAATTGAAAGACCGGATGCAGAAGCTACAATTAGAGGTCCGAAAGAAAGCTTTGTAGAAACATTAAAAGTAAATACCTCAATGTTAAGACGTAAAATTAAAAATTCTAATTTCGTAATTGAAAACTTAAGAATGGGCAAACAATCAAAAACTCTAATTGCAATATGTTATATCGATGGAATAGTAAATAAAAAAGTATTAGAAGAATTAAAAATCAGATTAAATAAAATAGATACTGATGCCATACTCGAAACAGGAAGTATTGAACAATATATTGAAGATCGACCACTTTTACCAATACCAACAGTAGGCTCGACTCAGAAACCTGATGTTGCTGCTGCTAAAATATTAGAAGGAAGAATAGCTATTATATGTGATGGTACACCTTTTGTTGCGACTGTTCCTCATCTTTTTGTCGAAAACTTACAAACAGCTGAAGATTATTATCATAAACCATTTATAGCAACTTTTTTTAGAATAATACGTATTTTAGCATTATTAATTGGATTATTACTACCCGGATTTTATATAGCAGTTACTACTTTTCATCAGGAAATGATACCAACTGTTTTTTTACAATCTATTGCTAATGCTACAGCGAATGTTCCGTTTAATAAAGCATTTGAAGCATTATTACTTTTAATTATATTTGAAATATTAAAGGAATCTGGAACAAGATTGCCAAAAAATATTGGCTCTGCAGTATCAATATTTGGAGCTATTGTAATTGGGCAGGTGGCTGTTTATGCTGGAATTGCCGGAGCACCAATGGTAATAGTTATAGCCTTAACCGCTTTATCTAGTTTTATAGTTCCTAGTCTTACTGAATTTGTATCTATTTATCGTCTTATATTTTTATTTGCCGGATCTTTTCTAGGGTTAGTAGGTGTATGCCCTGTAGTAATGATTGTTTTAGCTCAACTTTGTTCAATAGAATCTTTTGGAGTTCCTTATCTTACAATAATGGATAGTAATAAAAAAATCAAAGATTTTATAATTAGATATCCTCTTAAATCAATGAAAAATAGACCTAATAAAATAGCAGAAGAAAATGTTAAAAGGCAAGGTGGATAAAATGAAAAAGATAATTTTTATTCTGTTGATTTTTCTTGCTACCGGATGTTGGGATCAACGAGAAATAAGGGATCTTGGAATAGCAAATAGTTTTTTATTTGATTATCAGAATGGAAAAATTATATTTATGGCCGAAATAGTTAATCCTAAAGCTCAATCTTCATCATCAACTATACCGGCTGGATCAACCCCATATATCTATATTAGAGGTGAAGGCGAAAATATATTAGACGCTACAAATAATAGTACCCTGACTTTGAATAAATACTTATACAATGCTCATATAAAAGCTATTTTCTTGACTGAAGCTTTTGCTAAAGAAAAAGGGCTTATACAGATTATCGATTTATTTTCTAGATATCCAGAATTAAGACAAAATGAGTATATGGTAATTATTAAAGGAGAAAATTCAGAAGCGTTATATAAATCTTCTGTTTCCTTAGCTGATTACTTTGGAAACTTTGTTGAAGAATCAGAAAAAAATCAATCATATAGATTATCAAAATCTACATATACTACAATGCTAGACGTAATCAAATCATATTATTGTGATATGGAAGAGCCTGTCCTTGGAGTTATTCAGAAAATGCCTGTTAATGAAAATGAAGTTGATAAAGATAATCCGATTACTGAAAATATTATAAATGATAATACCAAAGTACTTTATGAAGGTTTTGCAGTTTTTAAAAAAGATAAACTTAAATATATCGCTGATGGAGAAGAAACTTTTATGTATAATCTTATAATGGGAAAAGCAAAAACCATGGATGTTAATGTTAAAGAAACTACATATAAAATTATAAATGACAAGCCAAAAATCAACATAGAATATAAAAACAATCAAGTAAAAATAGATATAGAGTTGTCTTTAAAAATGGTTGTAGTTTTAGATGAAGGGAAACATGATTTTAAAAATATTAAAACAGTTGCTAAACTTGAAAAAGAAATAGATAACAAATTATCAGGAGAATTAAAAAGTTTTTTGGATAAATCACAAAATACCATTAAAATTGATTTCTTTAATTTTGCAAGTCCATTTCATATAAAATATCCGCAAGAATGGAAAAAAATTCAAAAAAAATGGGATGAATATTTTCAAAATGCAGATATAACAATAAAAGTAAAAAGCACAATAAATAGTGAAGAAAAAATTCAAAAATCAGTAAAAGAAGGGGCTTGATTATGGAAGATACAAAAAAAATATCGATATTTCAATTTGTTGCTTTAATAACAGTAAGTGAAATAATGCATCAATATACATATTTACCAATATTACACTCAGTTCCTGGAAATCAGGATTCTTGGATATCTCTTGTTTTTTTCATACCCTATGTTATTATTTTATGTTTGCCAACATTATTTTTGTTAAATAGATTTAAGAATATTTCATTTTTTGATATGATGGCATTAATCTTAGGAAAAACTGGGGGAAAAATAGTAACCTTTATTTTCTGTATATTCTTTTGTTTTTGTAATATTGCTTGTTTGGCTTTATCAGTAATTTTTTTAAAAAATTATATTTTTCCTATTACTCCATCTTATATAATTACTTTAGCAATTTTAATACCTGTCGCATATATTTGCTTTAAAGGTTTTAAAACAATATGTCGATTAGCAGTTATTGTATTCTTTTGTATATTATTTATTCTTCTTATATTTTTTATATTTAGCCTCGGCGATGTAAATTTTCAATTACTTAGGCCAATTATGGCTGATTCAACTTTTCTTCAAAATAATATAGGAGGCTTTTTAACAGCAGCCAAATTTTCTGATATTTTAATTTTATTTGTAGCTGCTTATAGATTAGAAGACCGAAGAAAAACCAATAAGGTATTTGGAACTTCAATTATCTTATATATTGTTTTAACTTTGTTAATACTTATTTCTATAATAACAATGATTGGAATAGAATATGGTGTTCAAGCTCTTAATCCTTACTATCTTTTTGCCCGACAAGTAAAATTTTACACTTTCCTAGAAAGATCAGAAGTGTTTGTAATGGTTAACTGGTTATCGGGTTCAATATTAAAAATATCTATATATCATTATTTGATGTCATATTACTTTGCCACAATATTTAATGTCAAAAATTTTAAATATCTAGTTATTCCAGTCGTATCTTTTTCATTCTTAATGTTTTTATTATTCGGATTAGATAAATCTGATATAATGAGCAATATTCGATCGGATAAAATTTTTCCGTGGATAGTTCTATTTTTTATTTTAGTAATCCCAATATTTATTATGATAGTTTATTTTATTAGAAAGAAAAAAATTCGAAAAAACGAACAATTAATGTTACAACAATAATAAAAAATTATTTAAGATGAATTAATAAAATGAAAGCAGACATAAAAATGTCTGCTTTTTATTACTGCTCCATGTATTTATTTTTATGAAAATTATTGCAATTAATTAAAATAAATTGTATAATGACTATTGTCATGCGGGTATGGCGGAACTGGTAGACGCACTAGACTTAGGATCTAGCGGAGAAATCCATGGGGGTTCAAGTCCCTTTACCCGCACCAAATAGATAACAAACTCGGACACCGAGTTAAGTAATAAATACTAACTAAAATAAATAGTTGGTATTTTTTTGCGTTTAAGGAGTGAGTATGTTAGAAATAGAAGAAAAAGAATTAATTATGAGTGTTGAATTAAAAATAAAAAAACATGGCAATAAAGATTTCTAAAGATGATTTTTTTACTTCACATATATATAAAAAGATAATTTTGAAAGATAGAAAAAATCTCTAAAAAATGCTATAATTTTAACAGAAGTTTTTAAAAATTTGAAAGTTTGGTGGTAAAAATGCAAACAAAGTATATAGAAGATATTGAATTATTAATTAAAAAGTTAGAAGAAACTCATCCTAGTTTATATTTCAGTGTTGATAAAAGTAAAATCGATGAAATGATTGCTGAATTTAAAAAAAGTAATAAATCAATAAATGATTATCAATTTTATTATTTCGTTAAAACTTTACTAAAACAAATTGGGGATGCTCACACCACTTGTCAATTTAAAACCAAAAAATTTCCTTTAAAATTAAGAATAAGTAATGATAAAGTTTATGTGGTTAAAGCCTCTGCTGAATATAGCAATTATTTATTTAATGAGATTATTGCTGTTAATGGTTATCCAATAACAGCTATTATAAAAGAACTTGAAAAAACTATTTCATATACTGCAAGCGGGCATTTAGAAAATCAATTGGAATTTGATTTATTAAGAGCATCTTCTATTCTATCTTTACCAATAATGAATAATAATCAAGATGAAACAATTACTTATACATTACAAAAGGATGATGAAGTTAAAGAATTAAAATTAAATCCTAAAGAAAAATTTAATTATGATTTTTTGGATACTAGAATTTATTGGTTTGAATATAATCAAGATACTAATACTTTAATAATAAAATATAAAGCTTGTCAGGAAGATAAGGATAAACCGATGAAAGATTTTGTAGAAGAAATCAGAGCTTTTGTTGATGAAAATAATATAAGTGATGTTATATTTGATATTAGAGAAAATGGCGGCGGTAATTCTAGTATTATTCATCCGCTAATTCAATATTTGGAAAGTAAACAATTTAATCTAATTACTTTAGTTGATAAAGGGGTTTATTCTTCAGGTAGGTGGGCTATGATAAATTTAAAGCACTTAGGAAGCAAATTTATTGGTACAGAAATTGGCACACAAATTAATTGTTTTGGAAATTGTGAATGTTTTGAACTTCTTAATACAAAATTTAGAATAAATTGTTCTATTACATATTGGTATTATAATGGAGAAAGAATGATGGGAGCATATAAGAATGATTTTGCTTCATTTTTAGCAGATAAACAAAACCAACAATATTTTATGCCATCACATTTTATCCCTGAAATATGTGTTGATAATACTATTGAAGATTATGAAATAAATTATGATAGAACAATGGAAGTTGCTATTGAACATTTTCATAAAGAAAAAGGCATTAGAAACAAATAATAAGGTGGGTAAATTAACCTGTGCAATCGACATTTATTTATACTGACAAATGTTTGAAAAATATAAACAATAATTATTTTTTAAATATAAAAATTCCCATAATCATTAAAGTAACTCCAATTAATTTAGTCCATTCAAAGCATCCTTTTTCCGCTTCAAATAAACCAGAAATTTCAATTAAATAGGAAACTATAAGTTGAGCTAATAAAATTAACATCGTGGCATGAGTGGGGCCTAATTTGGCTATACTTTTTATTACAGCAAAGGTAATAAAAGCTCCAATTATACCGCCAATTAAATATAATTTGTTGCTGACATTAAAAACCGAAAGTAAATTTTTATGTCCTATAAAAAGCCACATAGTTATACAGGTAATAAAGGCGGTTAATTGAACCCAGATATTTGTAACCCACATACTTGATGATTCCATTACTCTCGTATTAAAAACTCCTTGAACACTCATTAATAATCCAGCTAGTAAAGCTAGTATAATTCCAATCATTTTATCTCTCCCAACTAGGATACTATAGTGTTCCCTAAAAATTAATTTTAATTATAAAACCTCAATAAATATTGATAATAAATTTCAAAAGCAGGCTAAAAATTAAACTCTTTTAATTTTTATTATTAAACAATCAATATTCCAATGTCCTTTTTAATATAATTTAGTATGGTAAATAGTGTTATTGCTAAAATTAATAGAACTAATGCTGAAGAGTTTATTTGGATTGTTTATTTTTTTTTAATTGGTGCTAATTTATATGCCACTGAAGTAAAAAAAGATAATATCAATAAAGAAGATCCTAAGCAAAGTAAAAAAGTATATAAAATTTTTTTAACAACTCTTAGCATTGCTTTTTTGATATATATTTATTTTGTATATGTTAATTATGAAGATATTAAAAAATATAAAAAAGAAATGAATAAAAAAGAAGTTTATTTAAGTGAATTATCTTTGATTGGAGCAATATTATTTTTAGTGGGTGGTGCTATTGGAATCTATGTTTTATATAATCATAGTTTGGACGAAGATATCGCGTTAATTTAATTGACAAAAAATCAAAATTATTGTATCGTTAAATTGCGCTATCAAATAAGGAGAGATATGAAAAACATAACATTATCTTGTGAACATTTATATAAAAAGTTTGGCAAGAAACAAATTATTAAAGATTTATCATTAGAATTGTATGAAGGGGATATTCTTGGATTTATTGGCCCAAATGGTAGTGGTAAAACAACAACTATTAAGATGATTCTGGGTCTTCAGAATATTAATTCCGGCAAAGTAAAAATCAAAGGGTTTGATATTGAAAAAGATTTTGAAAAAGCCATCAGTCATGTTGGAGCAATAGTTGAAAATCCGGATATGTACATGTATTTATCAGGTAGGAAAAACTTAGAATTAGTAGCTAATATGTATAAAGGAATTACTAACAAAAGAATAGATGAAATTATTAATATTGTTGGTTTGGAAAATAGGATTAATGACAAAGTAGCAAAATACTCTTTGGGTATGAGACAACGCTTAGGTATTGCTCAGGCTTTAATTCATAACCCAGAAATCTTAATTTTGGATGAACCGACAAATGGTTTGGATCCTGAAGGAATAAAGGAATTAAGAGATTTACTTAAATATTTAGCAATTAAAGAAAACAAATCAATCTTAATTTCTAGTCATAATTTATCAGAACTAGAGAGCTTTTGTAATAAAGTATGTATTATTAAAAGCGGGGTAATAATTGAAACTGCTGAAGTTAAAGATATTAAACATGAAATTGCCAATAATACTTATTTAATTGAAGTTGATAAACCTAATGAAGCTTTAAAACTATTTAAAAATCATGAGTCAGTTCAAAATCAATTTATTGAATTTAAGGCTGACAAAGAAAAAATACCTAATATTATTAAAGATTTAGTAAAAAATGATATTAAAGTCTATAGTTTAAAAGAAATAGAAATATCATTAGAAGATGCATTTTTAAATAGAGTAGGAGGTAATAAAATTGATTAGTTTAATAAAAAACGAACTTGCTAAAATATTTCATAAAAAAATTATCTATATCTTTTTAATTATTGCGCTTGCTTTTATTGTTCTAACTAATGTTTTAATTAGTAATTATAGTTATGATGGCAATTCCTATTATAATAATAAAGATTATATTAATATTTTAATTGAAGAAAATAAAAAAATGGACTTGACTAATAAAGATAATATTGATTGGTATATTAATAATCAAAATGAAATTGATGCTTATCAATTACAGGAAAAATATGGTTTTGACTCATGGCAGGCATCTTTAATTTATGAAAGATTATATGGTACTATTCATGATATTAATTTTAATACCTATAGTAAACTAGGAGATAAAGAAGCTTTGGATAAAGCAAAAAAGGAATATGCTAAAATAATTGCTAGATTAGACAGTAACGATTGGAAAAGTTTTGTCAATGATGATGTCAAAACTTATGAAAAAGAAAAAATAAATTTGGATAAAGAGTTAAAAGAAGCCAAAGGTGAAACAGAAATATCTAATTTAAAATCTCAAATATATTCTGTATCAGTTCAATTGGAAGTCTTGAATTTAAGGTTAACTAAGAATATTAGTTATAATGATGGTTATTTAAATGATGCCTTAAAAAATTATGAGCGTAGCAAAACAGAGCTGTATAATTATGAAAATAAAAAAATAACTGATGAAGAAAAAAGTTATTATAATGAATTAAAATCTGGGATGGAGAAATCTAAATATATTATTGATACAGGTAAGAATGTTGATGAAAATAAAAGCTTAAGGTCTGTATTGGTGACATTCTATAATGAGTATTCATTCCTAATTGTAGTAATTATTATTGTCATTTCAGGAATAATAGTTAGTGAAGAATATAATAAAGGAACAATTAAACTATTGCTAATAAGACCATATAGTAGAGCTAAAATACTGCTATCTAAATACTTAACCTGTTTAATTATTCTGGCCTTTACAATTTTAAGTTTTCTTGTTTTACAATTAATTATAGGAACTATTTTCTTTGGAACCAGTAGTTTATCAATTCCGGTAATAAACTATAATTTTAATACCGAATCAATATCAATACTAAATGTGTTTAGTTATTTAGGGTTAACGACTATTACAATTTTACCAAAATTATTGCTTTTAATGACTTTGGCTTTTGCTTTAGGTACCATCTTTGGTCATTCAGCAATTGCGATTGCAGTTACTTTAATTGGCTATGTTGGATCAGATATCTTAAACTATTTAGTAATTGCTAATAAAGTTGAATTTATGAAATACTGGGTAACTTTAAACTGGGATTTTGATGGATATTTATTTGGCCAATTGCCAGCATTTAAATATGTAAATTTAAATCTTTCAATTATAACTTGCATAGTCTACTTCCTAGTGATGATTATTGTTTCATTTATTGTATTTAAGAAAAAAAATATTAAAAATATATAATATGGTTTAATACCATATTACCTGCTGAAATAGCTCAGTTGATAGAGCAATTGCCTCGTAAGCAATAGGTCGTAGGTTTGATTCCTATTTTCAGCACCATTAGTAAGTCCGTTTAAACTAAAAAAGTTTAAACTTAATATAAAACTTTAATTTTAGAATTAAATATATAATCAAAGTAGATAAATAATTTAGTCTGCTTTTTTGTTACTATGGAAAAAACAAAATTAAAAAAAGGTGGAAAATGAATCAAATTGAAAAAGTAGAAGAATATATAGAAAAACTTTCGAAGATATCATATCATTTTAAAAGTTGATGAAAAAGAAAAATCTAATTTAGATAAAGCCAAGGATGCAATTATTACAACATTTAAATAACTGGATTAATCTTAGTATTTTACATTATCACTTGAATTATACATTTCAAGTTTTTAATTGTTATAGCAATCTTCTTCTTTTTTGTGTATAATATGTTTGAGGTGGAAAATGAAAATATTATCGGTTAATGCTGGCAGTTCATCTTTAAAATTTACTTTATTTGAATTACCAGAAGAAAAGGAATTAGTAAATGGAGTATTTGAGAAAATAGGTATTCCAGGGGGAATATATACCATTAAGTTTAATGGTGAAAAGATAAAGAAAGAAGAAAACCTACCTAATCATGAAGTGGCAGTTGAAATTTTAATTAAAGAATTAATTGCTAATAAAGTTATTGAGTCATTAGATGAAATAGATGCTATTGGCCATAGGCTTGTTCATGGTGGCGACAAATATCAAAAATCAACATTAATTACTACTGAATTAATGAAAGATGCTGAAGAACTTGCACCTTTGGCACCGCTTCATATTCCGGCTAATATAGTTGGAATTAATGCTTTTAAAAAATCTCTACCAAATATCCCAATGGTGGCAGTATTTGATACCGCATTTCATCAAACAATGGAAAAAGAAGAGTATATGTATGCTGTACCTTATGAATGGTATACTAATTATGGGGTTAGAAAATATGGCTTTCATGGGACAAGTCATCGCTATATTAATAAAAAAATATCAGAGCATTTAAAAAGGAATGATTTAAAAGTAATTTCATGCCATTTAGGAAATGGTTCAAGTATTGCTGCTATTAATTCTGGTAAAGTTGTTGATACAACAATGGGTTTTACCCCTTTAGCAGGGGTTATTATGGGTACCAGAAGTGGCGATATTGATCCGGGTATAATTCCTTATATAATGAAAAAAGAAAACAAAACAATTGATGAGATAATGGATGATTTGAATAAAAAGAGTGGCTTTTTAGGCGTTAGTGGCATCAGTAGCGACAGCAGAGACATTGAAGATGCTTCAACAGCTGGTAATGAAAAATGTCAACTTTTACAAGCCATGAGTGCGCAAAAAGTAGCTAACTATATTGCAATGTACAATAATATTTTAAATGGAGCAGATGTTATCTGTTTTACTGCTGGTTTAGGTGAAAATAGTATCTTAACCAGAAAAGCAGTTATTGAAAAAATTAAATCTTTAGGAGTTGTTCTAGACGAAGAAGCAAATAATGTCCGTGGTGAATTTAGATTAATCAGTACAAAAGAATCAAAAATAACCGTTTATATTGTACCAACTAATGAAGAATTAATGATTGCAACTGATACTTATGAATTAGTAAAATAAAAAGGAGTGATTAATATAAATTCAATATGTAAAAAAATATATAAAAAAATAAAGAAATACGACACAATTGTTATTGCCAGACATATTGGACCGGATCCGGATGCTGTAGCAAGTGAGATTAGTCTTCGTGATTCAATCAAACTAACATTTCCTAATAAAAATGTTAAAGCAGTTGGTTTAGGAGTTTCCCGATTTAAATACTTTGGTCATTTAGATCGTCTTAGTGATGATGAAATTGATAATGCTTTGTTAATTATGTTAGATTTACCAAACAGTAATCGGATTGATGGAGCAAATTCTAGTTTATTTAAAGAAATTATTAAAATAGATCATCATCCTTTTGAGGTAAAATATGGTGAAGTGGAGTGGATTGATGAAACAGCTTCCAGTACCTGTCAAATGATTATTGAATTAATTTTAACTACTAAACTGAAAATTAATGATAGTATTGCAGCTAATTTATTTTTAGGAGTAGTATCAGACAGTGAAAGATTCCTGTTACCAATAACGACTGCTAAAACATTTGGTTTAATTAAGGAATTACTAGATAGAAGTAATTTAAATATTCAAAGTTTATACTCTAATTTATATGAAAGGCCTTTAGCTGAAATGAGATTTAGAGGATATATATCTGAAAATTTAATAGTTAATGAGAGTGGCTTTGCTTATTTAAAAATAGATAATGAGACTATTACTAAATATGGAGTTGATTTATCCAGTCCTTCTAATCTAATTAATTCTTTTAACTATATAAAAGAAATAGATGTTTGGGCATTTGTTGTTTATGATCAGAAAAACGAATTACATAAAATTAATATTCGCTCTAAAGAAATTCCCATTAATGAAATAGCAACTAAATATAATGGCGGAGGTCATCGTTTAGCATCAGGATGTAGAATTAAAGATGGCAGTGATGTTGATAAGTTACTTGAAGAATTAGATACTTGGTGTGGAGAATATAAAAAGCATGAAAATAGTTAAATATAAGAAATTAAAGGATAATCGTTACGAAATAGAATTGAACAATGCTAAAATTATTCTATATGATGATATTATTGTTAAATACAATCTTTTATATAAAGAGGATCTTGATAAATCTCTATTATCAGAAATAACTGCCTTAAATGATGAATTCAGTGCTTACTATAAAGCAGTTAAATATATTAATACCAGATTAAGAAGTAAAAAAGAAATTATTAAATATTTAGAAAAGCATGAATATAATGATGATTTAATTGAAAAGACAATTAATAAGCTTAAAAAAGAAGGCTTTATCAACCATAAATTATATTTAGAAAGCTTTATTAATGATCAACTTAAATTCAGTAATAATGGTCCTTTTAAAATTAAACTGCTATTAAATAATTTGGGATTTAATGATGAAGAAATTAATGCTTATTTAATTAAAATAAACATTAAAACTTGGCGGGATAGATTAACTAAAATAATTAATAAAAGAGTAGCTTTGAATAAAAAAGATTCAGAGAAAGTATTTAAAGAAAAAACCGTTGTATTTTTAAATAATTTAGGCTATAATTACGAACTGTTTAGTGAATTGATAGATAAGATTCATTTTAATGATGAAACTAAAATTAAAAAGGATATTGAAGTTTTAAAAAGAAAATTATCATCTAAATATGATAAAACTAAATTAGAATTTTATTTAAGACAAAAACTATATAATAAAGGTTATAGTAGTGATATTATTAATAAATATTTAAATTAAAAAAAATCTACAATTGATGTAGATTTTTTGTTTTTTTTATTGAGTATTTAAACTAGAAATTAAGTTTTTAATGTAAGTTGAATATTGTTTGTTAAGTTCAGAATCTTCAATTTTAAAGCCATAAGTTTTTCTTAATTTAGTCAAAGCGTCAACTTGAATAGTTGCTTCATCTTCTTTTTTCTTTTCGGCTAATGTTGTAATAATTGCATCCTTGGCTTTTTCTAAACTAGGTTTTTCTTTTTCATCAACTTTTAAAATGATATGATATCCAGCAGTTGTTTCAACGGGAGTCTTTGTATATTCACCTTTTTTTAAAGCATAAGCAGCTTTTTCGAATTCATCATACATCTCATCAATATTAAAATATCCTAAGTCACCACCGTCTTTAGCACTTGCTGTATCATCAGATTTTTCTTTAGCTAAAGTAGCAAATAAGGTACTAACATTTTTAGATGCCTCTAATTCTTTAATAAGCGCTTTAGCTTCATTTAATGCTTTTTCTTTAGCAGCAGCTTTTTGGCTATCATTCATATTTTCATCTGTATCGATGGCAATTAGAATATGACTGCATTTAATATCACCCTTAGTGGTGTTTTTATAATAATTTTTAATATCTTTATTAGATATAAGTGTTTTAGCATAATCAGTTGTTGCTAAATCCTTTAGATAATATAAACCAATTACTTCTTCCAATTCATTTTCATCATTAGCACCATAATAATATTTCATTGCTTGAGAATAAGTTGCATCATCTTCAAAATTGGCTTTAAATGCTTCAATGTAATTTTTAACATAAGTTACTTTATCTTCGGTTTCATCTTTATATTCTTTTGCTAGAATTTCAGCATCAATCATATCAATTAAAGTAGCAATTGCATAGTTATTCTTCATTTCAGCGTAAAGATCATCAACACTAATGGCTTCTCCTTTCTCAAATGTTACAACAGCTTCTTCACCGTTTTTTAAAACTGGTATTTTACCACATCCGGCTAAGAAGAACACGCATAGACTTAAAACTAAAATTTTCTTTTTCATATAATCCTCCTTTATACCTAAATATCATATCAAATATATTAATGTTTTTCAAGAAATAGCACTCACATAACTGACAATTAACCATACAATAATAATGAAAAGACAAAAAAGGAGGAATGATTTATGAATGCACGTGGATGTGGATGTTTAGGACCAGCAATTATTTTAGTTCTATTCATTTTACTTATAATCATTGTAGGAGCATATATTTAGTCTTTCAATATAAGGGAGGTGTCCCATGAGTTATAATAAGTCAAAAAAGGAATGTTGTAATAAATCTTGTGGATTGAATAATGGCTTAATAATAATAATTTTATATATTTTACTCGCAATTATTTTAAGCACAATAGTTTTTTATTGAAGGAGGGTTAACCTCTTTTTTCTTTGCAATAAATATTGATATTTGATATAATGAATATAGAATTTGAGGGATAAATATGGATAATAATCAAAATAATGAAAAATTGGAAAGTAAGGATTTAGGCAAACTTAAAAATAATAGTAAAAAAAGTCCGGTTGGAGTAATTATTTTTATGATGGTATTATTGCTAACTGTTATATTCTTGCCAAATATTACTGATTATCTTGATGAATTAAAAAAAGCAACTCCTAATAATGAGATAAAACCTAGTGATAAAGATAAAGATGACAAAGACAATTCTGAAGAATTAGTTTATTACGAACTAAGTACTAATCCAGTTATATCTTTTAATAATTTAGTGTTTAGTAATGTTAAATTAAATTATAATACTGATTACAATCTAACATTAGATATTGAAAATAAAAACAGTAATTTGATTAATTTTAATGATTCAAAATATTATCTTGAGTTATATAATTCAGATAAAACTCTCTTGGAAAGAGTAAAAGTTATTGGTAAAGAGCTATTAACTAATGGTCAGGGTAGTTATATTTTGGAAATCAATAATGCCAGTTATACTTCATCTAAAACCTTTTTAGTTAGAGAAATAGCTATTGCTAATTATCCAATCATTGAAATAAAAGATAGTATATTAACTTGTATTAATGGCGAATCCAAAATAACTTATACTTTTAATGAAGATAAACTTACAGGTATTGAACATATTTATAATTATACAAATAGCAATTTAGAGGAATATTCTAGTGTTTTAAATGCTTATAAAGAAAGAAATCAATCATTTAATAATATTAGCGGGATAACTTCTTCAGTAGTTGCTAAAGACAACAATTTTGTTTATAATACCAGTATTGATTTAATAATTGCTACTGCTTTTAAATCTAACTATCCAGTTTATTTTTCACAAAACACCCCATCAAAAGTAGTTAATTTTGAATTAGAAGCAATGAGATATAATTGTCAGTAAAAGAAGTGATTACAATGAATTATCAATTTAAAATAAATGATTTCGAAGGTCCGTTGGATTTACTTTTACATTTAATAAAAGAAAACAAGATGGATATAACTACGATTAATACTTCGGTTATTATTGATGAATATTTAAAATTTATTCATGAGATGAAAGATTTAAATATTGATGTTGCATCAGAATACTTAGTAATGGCTAGTGAACTTGTTCATCTTAAAAGTAAGATTATTTTAAATATTCCCTTAGAAGATGAAGAGGAATTTGAAATTAATACCGAAGAGGATTTAAAAAAGAAGTTAATAGAATATCAAAAGTATAAAGATATTAGTAATGATTTTAGAGTTTTAGAATTTAAAAGAAGTGAAGTTTATACCAAACTGCCTGAAAATATTTTAGAATATAAAGAAAAAGACTTGGATATGAAAAATATCTTAAACATCGATGATCTTTTAAATGCTTTTCAGAAATTTTTAGAACGTCATGAATATCAAAAACCCTTAAATACTAAAATAACTAGAAAAGAGTACAGTGTTGAAGAGAGAATAGCTAATATCAGAGTTATTTTAAAAGCAAAAAAACAAATATCTTTTTTTGAGTTATTTGATAATCGAAACAAAGACTATCTCATTGTTACTTTCCTTTCTATTTTAGAAATGACTAAGAACAGTGAAATAATAATCAATCAAAAAGATAATTTTTGTGATATAACTATAGAAGCGAGATGATATTGTGAATTTACAAGGAATTTTAGAAGGACTGCTATTTGTTGTTGGTGATGAGGGATTAACTTTAAATCAAGTTTGTGATATTTTAAATATTGATTTAGATAGTGCTAAAACTCTGCTTAAAGAGTTAAAAGAAACATATGAAAGTGATCAAAGAGGGATTAGAATTAATTACCTTGGTGATGCCTTTAAATTAACTACAAAAAAAGAACATAGGGAATATTATCAAAAATTAATTACTAATAATGAAAGTAATTTATTAAGCAATGCTGCTTTAGAAACACTGGTTATTATTGCTTATAATCAACCAATAACGAGAATAGAAGTAGATAACTTAAGAGGAGTTAATACTTCTCAGATGATTAGAAAATTAGTTGCGAAAGGGCTAGTTAAGGAAACTGGTAAAAGTAAAGAAGCCGGAAGGCCTAACTTATATGCTACAACTAGTGATTTTTTAGATTATTTCGGACTTTCTTCAATTAGTGATTTACCGAATATTAATTCAGTAAAAGAAAATAAAGAGGAAGAGGAATTATTTAATTCTATATATAAAGAAGAATAGTATATTCATAATTTT
>CAYTSB010000006.1:13979-28440 GCA_964440405.1 uncultured Muribaculaceae bacterium | reverse complement strand
TTTTAATATTCTAATTTCTTCAGTTATAGTATAATTATTAGAATCTCGTCTAATATGATAATTTAATTTATCTTTTTCTAATTGTCTATCACATAATGTAATAATTTGGTTTATCTCTTCATCACTAATAAATGAAGTATTATCATATATATTTTTTAATACCTCTAAAATTTTTTCTTTTTTATTCATATTCTTACCACCTTACTATAAAAGTATAACATAAAAATATATTTTAAATATACTTATATTAAATAAACTTATTACTTGCTTTTACCATTAGTCTTAGAAATATCTACTATATTACTCATTAATTGACACATATTATCCTTATTTAAATTCCCACTTCTTTTGAGAGCTAAGAAAGCATTGGAAATTTGTTCTTTATGAGCATTAATTAATCTATATATATTGCTATAATCACTATCTTGTTGTAATAGGTCATTTGTAGTAATACCTAAATATGACACTATTGAATGAAATGCAATATAATTTTTTTCTGCATCAGATAATTTATCTTTATATTGCATAGTATCTATATAATATATTGGCAAATTCATTTCTAAAGAAAGCATTTGAGCTTCTTGATAATCAATATTTAAATCTTTTTCACCTAAACCAATAACTACTATTCCACATGGTTTAGCATTAACAAGTATTTCATTGTAACAACTAGATGAATATAAATCTTCACCTTTATTTGTTGCTCTTACTTTGCCAATCTTTTCTAACACTTCTGGGGTAGCAAGAAGTGTTCCTTTTTCACGATTAACTGAGCCAGTGCCAAAAACATTAGATCCTAAATCATATGCACTTGTCATAATAACCTCAGAATTATTTGGATATATAAAACCAATTTTTCTTGTATCAGATCCATAAATTGCAATAAAATCAGAACTTATCATACTACAAGATGATTGGTCTGGTCTATTAATCAGCAAATTTGCAGTTTCTCTTAAAGAGCCACCAGAAATATTTGAAAATAGCATTCTAAATTTTCCGTTTTCATATATTGAATTTGATAACGAATGCTCCCAAATATTCTTTATGATTTCTTTATATTTTAACTCAATAGTTCTAATACTTGTAATACCATTATTTAATTTAATACAATCGGTAAGGATCTCATTAATTTGATTATTATTTAATAATTGTCTATATTGATCATTAGTAATTAATGATTTTAAAGATTCAATCGCTAAATATAATCCTTCTTTGCCTTGAACATCAAAATATTTATTTTCTATAAAATTCATATTTTTGTTCTTACTTATAAAATTATTATACATAGTTGAAATATAATTATATTGATTAATAGTATCACCACTATTTAAGGAAATATCATCAATAGTTTTCTTTAAACTTTCAAGTTCCGGTTTGCTAATAATAATACTTTCAAATCCATACTTAAATCTTATAATTTCCATCATAGAAATTAATTTATCATATATTGTTTTTAAATCAAATTCATTTACATTTGTAATTTCTTTTTCAATAGAAAAAATATGTTGCATATCATTACCCAATTTATCAGTACTATTATATTTCCAGGTTTCCATTTCAAAATTATTTATTAAATCTAATATATCTTTTTTTAACATTATTTCACGTCCTATTTTTATAATAATTATATCATATTTTTTCTTATTTTAATAAAATTCAAATAATTTGATAGAATTTACTCTGAATAATTTACACATTTTGTGAATTTTTTAAAAATATATGCTATACTAATTATAGTGATTGATATTTATGTATCAATTCGTGTATTGAGTAAAAGTTGTAAATAACTACTTCGTTTGCTCCATTATGTAAATCCGAACTCATAATTGAGCCCCTTATAAATGAAGGCTTTGCGAGATAGTGAAGTTCTTTTTTTATGTAGTTTTCTATTAAAAATAACTTAAAAATTGATGCTTTAAATAAAAACTTAAGACTGGAACACATAAGCAATAAAGAAAAAACGCACTCTTGATTTACATTTATTATTTTGATTATGTTATAATTTTTATATGAAAAAAAAGAAATTAAAAATTAAATGGAAAAATCTTTTTGTGCTATTACTATTTGTAATATGTTTTACTGCTTTAACTATATCAACAGTTAATATAGTGCAATGGAAAATAGATTCGAATAAGATTAAAAAAGAAATTAGTAATATTGATAATTCTATCGTAATAAAAGAAATCGAAGATAATGAAAATACTGAGAATGTTAATCCGCCAATAGATCAGGATAATCCTTATTGGAATTATATAAAAATGAATTTAATAGATGTTGATTTTAGTAAATTAAAAAAAATTAATAAGGAAGTTAAAGGATGGATCCAAGTAAATGGTACTAATATAAATTACCCTTTTGTTCAGACAACAAATAACTCTTATTATTTAAATCATTCCTTTGATAGATCTTATAATCAAGCTGGATGGGTATTTCTGGATTATCGCAACGATATTGATAATTTAGATAAAAACACAATTATTTATGCTCATGGTAGAACTGATGAAACTATGTTTGGATCTTTAAAAAATATTATTAAAAGCAATTGGTATAAAAATCCAGATAATTATGTTATTAAAATGTCTACTGCAAAAGAAAATACTTTATGGCAAGTGTTTAGTGTTTATCATATTAAAACCACTAATGATTATATTCAATCAAATTTTTCTAGCGATGAAAAATATCAAGTCTTATTAGATGAGTTAAAAAACAGAAGTGTTTATAGATTTAATGTTGATTTAAACAGCAGTGATAAAATATTAACTTTATCAACTTGCTATAACAAAACTGAAAAGGTTGTAATGCATGCCAAACTTGTTAAAAAAACTACAAAATAAGTAACTAAACACTACATTTTTTTTGAAATTAAAAAAAATGTCAAAATTTGTCAAAAAAATGTTGACAAATATCAAAAATGTTGATATATTTAAAGTGCCAAAATAAAAGAGTTACATAATATATATTTTAAAAAAATATATTATCGTAGCTTTTAATGTACTAGTTACTGAGATGTTTTACATAATTTTAGGCAACCATTTTAAACAAATGGCATGAGAAAGAAAACTCATAAATATGTAAACGATTACAAACCTCACTACCTTTTATAGTTGGTGCTGAACTTAACTGGCTTATATATTTTATTTCTAGATTTTATGCAAATATGTATATAAATCAACCAATTAAGTAAAATTGCCGTAATTGAACTAGTTAAAACTTACAATTATTTATTTAAAAGGAATAAATAGCTGGTAAAGGAAGACGATTCCATAACGATTATTCTTATGTAGTCGTTTTTTCTTGCTGTTTTTTTCTTTTTAAATGCTATAATAAATTTTAAAGAGATGATTTTAAATGCATGTAAAGCATAATATTAATCCAGTTTATAGTAATGATTCAAAAGTACTAATTTTAGGTAGTTTGCCTAGCGTAATTTCTAGAAAAGAAAATTTTTACTATGCCAATAAATCTAATCGTTTTTGGCAAATATTTAGTATTTTATTTAATACTAGTTTTAATTGTACTGAAGATAAAATAAACTTTCTTTTAGCAAATAAAATTGCTTTGTGGGATGTTATCTATTCTTGTGATATTAATAATTCTAAAGATGAGAGTATTAAAAATATTAAAGTTAATGATATTGAAGAAATAATTAAAAAAAGTGAGATAAAAATAATTTTTTGTACTGGAAAAAAGTCTTTTCAAACTTATCAAAAATACTTAAGCAATAAAATTAAATTACCTTGTATTTATTTAGCAAGCCCTTCAAGTGCTAATGCTATGAAAAGTATTGCTAATTTGGTACAGGAATATCAAATTATTAAAGATTGTTTAAAATAAAAAACTCATTTCTGAGTTTTAAGCATTATCACTATATGTTCCCAAGGTAACAGTTGTTGTGTTTTCTTTGTTATCTCTTTCATAAGTAATAGTTATTTTATCACCGGGACTATTTTTATATAGTTCATATTTAAAGTAGGCACCACTAGTTACTTTAATATTATTAACCTTTAATATTTTGTCGCCAACTTTTAGACCGGCTTTGCTAGCAGGACTGTTATTTTCAATTTCTTCAATAATTATGGCTTCACTAGTAGTAGCGAAGGCTGAACTTGAATAATCTCTGATTGCCACTCCAATATAAGGTCTAGTTATAATTCCTTTGTTAATTAGTATATTGGCATATGTGATAGCTAGGTCAATTGGAATTGCAAAACCAATCCCTTCAATAGAGGTACTTGCCAGTTTCATATTAGTAATGCCAACGACTTCGCCATTAGAATTACATAATGGACCACCACTGTTACCAGAATTAATTGCAGTGTCAGTTTGCAACACCTCCATAACATAACTGCTTTTAGAATTATTTAAGCTAATTTCAATTAGCCGATTTTTACCTGATAATATTCCTCTTGTGACCGTCCAAGAATACATTTTTGTATCAACGGGAGTACCAACAGCAAAAGTAGTATCGCCAACTCGCAAGTCTTTATCATTACCAATTTCAGCAACTGCAATAATCTTATCTTTATCTATTTTCAAAACAGCAATATCAGTGTATTCATCTGATCCAATAATATCAACCTCATAAGTTTCATCATTAGTAAATGTTACCTTAACGCCAGTAGCATTACTAATGACATGATAATTAGTTAAAATATAAGCATATTTATCATCGGTTTTGTAAACAAATCCACTACCAGCAGATGCTAAATTATTGTTATAGTAAGAATTTACAATGACAACAGAATCATATATTTTTTCAACTGCATCAGCTATACCCACATCGGTAACAGTTACATTTTTCTCTAATCGAGTTTTTTCAATTACTAAATTGCTTAAATAGAATTTATAAAATAAGCCAAAAGCAACTAAACAAATTAAAAAAGTAATAACTGAAGTGACAATAGGGGATATAGATTTTGGAGTTTTTTGATGAATAGTTGATATTTCTTTAACTGATTTAGTTTCTAACTTTTTAATTTCGGCACCACAACTTTCGCAAAAATCAGACTTTTCATTAATTAATTCTTCACATTTTGGGCACTTTATTTTATTCATAAATTATCTCCTTTCAAGAACTATTATAATGCATAATTGTTAAAAAATGGTGAAAAATATGTGAAAAAATTTTAAATTGTCAAATAATTAACAAGCTGGTTATAGTATTAGTAAAAAAATTAAAAATATGCTATACTAATTTTTGTAAGAAGGGATAATTTGGGAAGAAAAATGGAGCCATCTATCAAAAAAATTTATCATCAAATTGTTACATATATAACTACCAACAGACTTTTTTTATCATATGTTATTTTAGCACTAACAAGTACAATTCTACTTAGATATTATACTATTGGTAATATTTTAAGATTAAATCCTTTACTTGTCGATTTGGCATTTATCTTAATCTTAGGTTCTTTTGGTTATTTGATTAAACCAAAAAAACAATATGTTTATTTTATGATTATTCTATTGATAATAACTGCTATTAATGTAGTTAATTGTATTTATTATACTTTTTATATTAACTTTGCTTCAATTGCGCTTTTAAGGGCATTGGGCCAAGCCGGCGAAGTGGGAGATTCAATTATAGAAAAACTTAGATATTTTCATTTTATTTATTTATTAATGCCGATAATTTTCTTTTTAATTAACCGTTCATTAAATAAAATTAACTATTATTTTTATATTGCTAAAGTTGAAAAAGGAAAGCAAACGATGAAAACCGTTTTTATTATAGGAATGGCATTAATTGGGTTGTCAGCACTTACTCTAACCAAAGCAGCCGTTGTAAGTATTACAAAACAATGGAATAGAGAATATACTGTTAATCGCTTTGGTATTATTTTATATCAAGCCAACGATTTAATTCAAAGTATAACTCCTAAAATTAACACTTTATTTGGTTATGATGAAGCAGCTAGAAATTTTAGAAACTACTATGGGACTAAAGAAAATGTTACTTCAAATAATGAATACACCAATATTTTTAAAGATAAGAATGTTATTTTTGTTCATATGGAAAGCATTCAAAATTTTGTTTTAGATTTAAAAATAAATGGCAAAGAAGTTACACCCAATTTAAATAAATTAAAAGATGAATCAATCTATTTTAATAATTTTTATCCTCAAATTGGAGTAGGAACTAGTTCTGATACCGAGTTCACTATTTTAACTTCATTAATGCCCGCTTTGTCAGGAACAGTTTTCATTAATTATACTGACCGCAGTTATGAAACAACTTTAAATATTTTAAAAAATCAAGGCTATTATACTTTTAGTATGCATGGTAATAAAGCAAGTGTTTGGAACAGAAATGTTATCCATAAAACTTTGGGTTATGATAACTTTTATTCAGAAAGTTCTTATGAAATTGATGACATTATTGGTTTGGGATTGTCAGATATGTCTTTCTTTAAACAAATAATTCCGATATTAGAAGATATTGAAAATGCTCATGATAATTATATCGGAACAATTATAACCTTATCCAATCATTCACCATTTGATGATTTAGAAGCTTATGGAGAATTTAATTTAACAGTAAAAGTAAGCAGAACTAATGAAAAAACTGGTGAAACTAAAATTATCGATGATACATATCTGGAAGATAGTAAATTTGGTAATTATCTAAAAAGCACTCATTATGCTGATCAGGCTTTAGGTAATTTTATTAAATATATTAATGATTCTGCTGCTTTTAATAATACAGTTTTTGTCTTCTACGGCGACCATGATGCTAGACTTAATAAAAGTGAATTTAATAATTTGTATAATTATGATGTTAAAACTGGAGAACTTTTAGAAGAAGATAATCCAGATTATTATGATTATGATTATTATAAACAGCAATTAAATCGTAATACTCCTTTAATGATCTGGACTAAAGATAAATCGTATATTACTGAATATGATTATCCAATGGGGATGATTGATGTAATGCCAACTCTAGCTAATATGATGGGATTTACTTGCCGATACTGCTTAGGGAACGATATTTTTACAACCAAAAATAATAATACAATAGTATTTCCTAATGGTAATTATTTAACCGAAAAAGTTTATTATAATAGTGTTAAGGAAGAATATGTCTCGTTAACTGATGCTCCAATTGATGAAAATTATATTAATGAGCATAAAATTTATGCCGATAAAATTCTTACTGTATCTAATGATATTATTGTTTATGATTTAATTAAAAAAGAACAGAATAATCTCTTGTCATATAAGGAGGATAAATGAAACCAAAAAACATTGTTTTAATAATTGTTGGGATTTTAATTATTGCGACTATATTTCTTTTAGTTAAAGAAATTTTAGGAAAAATACCTGAAGAAGGGAAAGATGTTACAATAGTTGAAAAAATAGAAGATTACAATTATTATTTAGAAAATAGAGATAATAAAATTTATCAAGATGAATTTAAAAATTTAAAAATTAATTTAACAGGTACAGAAGTAAATTATGAAGAATATGCTAAAAGTATTGCCAAAATGTTTATTGTTGATTTTTATACTTTGGAAAACAAAATAACTAAATATGATATTGGCGGATTGGACTTTTTACTATCAGATAATATTCAAAACTTCAAATTAAAAGCATCGGATACTATTTATAAATATATTAAAGATAATAGTGACGGCAAAAGAGTTCAATCACTACCTACTGTCGGTCAGATAGAAGTTAATAATTTATCTTCTTCAACATTTAAGATTAATGATGATAGTTATGATTCCTATATTATTGAATTAAATTGGGAATATACTCAAAATGAAGAATATGATACTAGTGCTATTTTAACAATTATTAATAAAGATAATAAACTGTATGTAGTTGAAGAAAAAAGAGTTGAAGGTTAAAAAAAGTCTTATTTTACTATAAGGCTTTTTTCTTTTTCATAGAATATTTTGTTTTTTATTAATCTTTGATTATCAGAATCTTGCTTTAAAGCTTTATCAACCCAGCGGATAGCTTCATCAAGATCTTTTTTATAGTAATAAGCACTTAATGATAGCAAATCGTAGACTGTATAGTCCCAACTGAATACTTCATTAATATAAGATTTTTCATGCTTTTTAATTTTTAGAGCTTTTTTACAGTACTTATAAACTTCTGGCCAATTATTTAAGCGAAATTCCAATAAAGCCATTTCCATTAAAGGATCTCTTAAGTGAGGTGCTTCCTTTATAGCTTTTTTCAGCCACATTCTTGCTTCATCATAACGCTTTAAATTAGCATAACTACGAGCAATAAATCTCATTGAAGCACATCTTTCATCTTTCCAGGTGGCAGTCGGCAAAGCTAAATGTTTAATTAAGGTATCAATACATTTATGCCATTTGCCATAATACATATATTCACGTCCCAAGTAATGAAAATTACGATCATCATTAGGGTCTTCCTTGACTGATAACTCTAATAACTTCAAATAATTTCCTCTTGATTTGCTTTGATCCGGATAGTGGTTAACAGTAATTTCGTCACTAGTAATATAACTCTCATAATTACCAGTATATTTTAAAACCTCATGAACAGGGTGAACCCAGGTATAATTTTTTCGGGCATGAATTTTATCAATATAAAAATTTACATCAGCAACACCTTGATCATTAATGTACCAATTGTAATTATATCTTAATCTGGTTGTATTTTTCTGCCAAATGTTTTCTAACTTTTTACGCCATCCTTTTTCAAAAACTTCATCTAAATCAATGCAAACGCAAATATCAGCATCTTCTGGAACTAATTCTAATGATTTGTTTCTCGCCACATCAAAACGCCAAGGACTAATAATTTCGGTAGAAACTTTGGCTCCCAAATCTTTTAAAAGCTTAGCTGTGTTATCAGCACTACCTGTATCTAAAACATATACTTCATCAGCTTCTTTGACACTTTCATACCATTGTTTAACAAATTTTTCTTCGTTTTTACAGATTGCATAGACACATACTTTATATTTTTCCATATCAATCTCCTTTATATTTATTATATTTATATGATCAAGATATAGTTAATTAAATAGCATTGTTAATTATTAAACTATAAAAAGCAAAAAAATATAGTATAATTTAATTGGGTGATATTTTATGAATAAAGTTGCTTTAGTAACTGGAAGTAGTAAAGGAATTGGGAGAGCGACTATTAAAGAATTTGCCAGTCATAATTATGATGTGGTAATTAATTATAATGCTAGCAAAAAAGAAGCAGAGAAACTTCAAAAGGAAATAGAAAGTAAATATAATGTTAAAGTAATGGTCATAAAGGGTGATGTTTCTAATGAAGAAGAAGTTAAGCTAATGATTGATTTAGTTATTGATAAGTTTAATAGAATTGATGTTTTAGTTAATAATGCTGGAATTGCTATCGATACACTGTTTGAAGATAAAACAGTGAAAAATTTTAGAAGGACATTAGATGTTAATTTAATTGGTACTTTTTTAGTAAGCAAATATGCTAGTAAATTTATGTTAAAAGAAAAAGCCGGAGTGATTATTAATGTCAGCTCAACTAATGGGATTGATACGGTTTATCCAATGAGCCTGGATTATGATGCTTCCAAAGCCGGAGTTATTTCTTTAACTCATAACTTGGCATTAGAATTGGCCCCGTATATTAGAGTTAATGTTATTGCTCCAGGATGGGTTAATACTAGTATGAACGAAAATTTAGATAATGAATTTAACGAAGTTGAAATAGATAAGATTTTATTAAAAAGATTTGCTGAACCAGAAGAAATAGCCAAAGTAATATACTTTTTAGCAAGTGATGATGCCAGTTATATTAATAATGCAGTAATAAGGGTAGATGGAGGATTATAATGCTTGATAGTTTAGTTAAAAACACTGAATTAGAAATTCAAGATGAATTTAAAAAATTAGATGAAGTATGTGAAACAAATAGTTTGAAAGTTTTAAATGCATTTAGAAATAACAAAGTTTCTGAAAGTCATTTTTACGGAACCACAGGATATGGCTATGGAGATATCGGCAGGGAAGTGATTGAAAATATTTATAAATATATTTTTAAAACTGAAGCAGCCTTAGTAAGAAGCCAATTTGTTTCTGGAACTCACGCGTTAACCGTTGCTTTATTTAGTGCCTTAAGACCTAACGATACATTACTAAGCATTACAGGTAAACCTTATGATACTTTAGAAGAAGTAATTGGAATTAAAGATAATCCTAGTTCTTTAAAATCATATCAAGTTAATTATGAGCAAATTGAACTTATTAATGATAATTTTAATTATGAAGAAATAGAAAATAGGCTTAAAAAATCATTTATCAAAGTTATTGAAATCCAAAGAAGTAAAGGATATTCAACCAGAAAAAGTATCAATTTGGAAAAGTTGGAAAAAGTTATTTTATTAATTAAAAAAATAAGCCCTGATACAATTGTATTAGTTGATAACTGTTATTGTGAATTAGTTAGCACTAAAGAGCCAAGTGAAGTTGGTGCAGATTTAGTGGTAGGATCTTTGATTAAGAATTTAGGTGGTGGAATTGCTCCTACTGGTGGATATATTGTCGGCAGAAAAGATTTAATCGCACTAGCGGGAGAAAGATTAACTGCCCCTGGTGAAGGAATAGAAGTAGGCCCATCGTTAGAAATAAATAAATTATTTTTACAAGGTTTGTTTTTAGCTCCAAGTATAGTTAGAAATAGTTTAAAGATAGCGATATTTACTAGTAGACTATTAGAAAACTTAGGGTTTAATGTTAATCCAAAATATAATGAAGCAAGAGTAGACATAGTAGAAAATATTATTTTTAACGATGAGGATAAACTAATTAAATATTGTGAAGGCATTCAGGAATATTCCCCAATTGATTCTTTTGTTAGGCCATTACCGTCAGCTATGCCGGGATATCAGGATAAAATTATTATGGCGGCCGGAGCATTTATTCAAGGGAGTTCAATTGAACTATCCTGTGATGGTCCTCTTAGACCTCCCTATATAGCTTATCAACAGGGCGGTTTAACTTATGAATATGGTAAATTAGCAGTAATTAATGCAGTAAAAAGAATAATTTAAATTTATGTGAAAATTAAGATAATTCTTGTCTATTTTATCAATTAATAGTATATTATAGTTATAGGAGGATTTACTTATGTGGATTTATATTTTAATTGGAATTATCATCTTGCTATTATTATTCTTTGTAGGAAGCTATAATGGTTTAGTATCACTAAGGAATAAAGTAAAAGATCAATGGGCACAAATTGATGTTCAACTTAAAAGAAGATTTGATTTAATACCAAACTTAGTTGAAACTGTTAAAGGATATGCTAAACACGAAAAACAAACTCTAGAGAATGTTATTAAGGCTAGAAATTCGTTTGTTAGTGCTAAAAGTCCAGAAGAAGAAATGAAAGCCAATGGTGAACTCAGTAATGCGATCAGTAAATTATTTGCTTTAGCAGAGAGTTATCCTGATTTAAAAGCTAATACTAGTTTTAATAAACTACAAGATGAACTTAGCGAAACTGAAAATAAAATTTCTTATGCTAGACAATTTTATAATGATAATGTTTTAGCTTATAAAAATAAAATAGAAATGTTTCCTTCAAACATCATAGCTAATATGTTTGGCTTTAAACCCGAACCGTTTTTTGAAGCTAGTGAAACTGAAAAGGAAAATGTAAAAGTTAATTTTTAGACTTACTTTGTAAGTCTTTTTTGGTATGGAGGATTATATGAAAAAAATAAAATATTTGTTAATTTTATTTATCTTATTTTTTATATTTATTATTAATGTTAATGCTAATACTTTAAATGATTTAAAAGTAAATATTATTATTGATAATAATGGTACTTTGCATGTTACAGAAATATGGGATATGAAAACTACAGAAAAAACAGAATTTTATAAAAAAGAATATAATCTCGGCAATATGGAGATTACTAACTTTAAAGTCAGGGACGAAGATAAAGAGTATACTTTAAATAGTAATTGGGATATTTATGAATCTTTTGCAAACAAAAAATATCTTTATGGTATTAACTATGTGTCAGAAGGAATTGAATTATGTTGGGGGATTAGTGAATATGGAAATAAAACTTATACCTTAAGCTATGATATTGTTAATGGCGTGTTTAGTACTAGTGATGCGCAAGTTTTATATCGTGAAATTATTGGAGACTTAGATTTCCCGCCTAAAAAATTTGAAATTATTATTGAAGGGTCAACTCCTTTTGAAGATACTTTAGATGTTTGGGGCTATGGATATGAAGGGTATGCCTATGTTAAAGATGGCAAAATATATGCTTCAAATAAAGATAATACTTCATTATCTAAAGGAGAGTATGTAACTTTATTAGTAAAGTTTCCATTAAATTATTTTGCTGTTAGTCCAAGTAATACTTATCCTCAATATGAAGATTTTGAAGATATTTTAGGTAAAGCTAAAGAAGGAAGCTGGTATTTTGACGATGATAATTATGATTATGATAATGATTATAGTTTTATTAACTGGGGTACAATTTTCTATATTCTAATTATTTTTGGTTCTTTTATTTCATCGGGTTTTGCTATTTTTAAATTTAGTCAGAAATATAAATTTGGCCCTGCAGGCAAGAAAATTAATATGAATGAAATTCCTGCTTTTAGAGATATTCCTTGTAATAAAGATATCTTTAAAGCTTACTTTATTGCGACGGCATATGGTTTAAATAATAAAAAAGAAGATTTCATGGGATCGGTTTTATTAAAATGGTTAGATCAGGATAAAATTAAAATAAAAAAGACAACTATTAAAAAACTTTTTGGTTCTAAAGAAGTAAATTGTATTGAATTATTTAATAAAGTAGAACTACCTAACTATGTAGAAGTTGAATTATATGACAATATGAGAGAAGCTAGTCTTGATGATTTATTAGAAGAAAATGAATTTTCTAGGTGGGCTAAAGATAATTATACTATTTTATTAAAATGGTTTGATAAAGCTGAGGGGTTAGGACGAAATTATTATCTTGAAGAAAATCTTGTCTCTAAAGAAAAATCAAAATATATAATTGACGATAAGTTAAAAGAAGAAGCTATTAAATTGGCAGGATTAAAAAAATTCTTTAAAGAATTTGCCTACATGGATAAAAAAATGCCAATTGAAGTTAAATTATGGAAAGAATATTTGATGTTTGCGCAAATATTTGGAATGGCTGATAAAGTTGCAGAACAATTTAAGAAGTTATATCCCGAAATAGTGACTGAAATTAATAACACTAATATGGATTTAAGTACAATTATTATTTTAAATCATATGTCAAACCATGCTATAAACAGTGCTCATAGTGCTGCTCACCAGGCAGCTAGTAGCTACAGCGGCGGTGGCGGAGGATTCTCATCAGGTGGTGGCGGCGGTGGCTCCTTCGGTGGCGGTGGCGGTGGCGCTAGATAAATAACATCCGAAAATAGGCACTTTTAAAAAAAGTGTCTTTCTTATGATGAAAATTTAATTATTTACTATAACAAAATTGTTTGACATTTAACAAATAAAGTTTTAGAATAATTGCTATTGTTTAGGGGGTTTTATGAGTAAAGAAAAGAAAAATTCTAAGCCAAAAATTAATATTGAGGATTTGGAATTAGTAAATAAAATATCATCTTGGTTTGAAAATAGACTTGATGCTACTGACGGTATTACTGAAATTTTTTCTCAATTAGGGTTTTGTTTTGATGATAATATTATTTTATATGATTATGATAAAAATACAGGCTCTTTTAATTATGCCCAAGTATCTGAATCAGGGAAATTAGGCACTCCTTATAAAATATATTTACGATGCGGTGATAATGAGAATTTTCCAGAAATGAGTTTTTTTGATAGTGAAGGTGAAAAACGATATCGTTGTACTATTAATAAAAGTGGAGGTTTAAATCTTAATTTAATGTTTTCTAATATAAAATTATATAATGCAGTTTGTAAATTTTTTCGCTCTGAATTTAATTACAGTGTTAATATTGAAAGAGAAGAATATATAATTTCTATGCAAATTAGGAAATCTGATAATATTGATGATTTAACTTTTAAATTAAAAGGTGGAGCAAAAATTAAAAAATATTTAATGAGATCAATATTACCATTTGATATTGAAAAATTATATTGGAATATAAATAAGTTGGCTGATGATACAATTAAAAATTACGGTGGTTTTAGTTTGACAATTAGAAAAAAGAAAGAAAACGACGGTATGGAAATTACAGATGCTATTTTGTTAGAACATGGTCAACTAAATTTATTTAAAATTACTCAAAATGAAATAACTATTAGAATAGATGAATGCAGCTGGTTATATCAAGCACCAAATCTTACTCTTGCTTTTGATAGTGAAGGATATCATGTTTTAAGAAAAAATGAAAATTTAAAAGTAATAGGGCTAAGAAATGAAAAGGCTAAAGCTGAAGAAGCGGTAGATGAAGTGAAACGAGGAACAATAAGAAGATTATTTTATAATAATTAACACGAT
>CAYTSB010000006.1:0-13879 GCA_964440405.1 uncultured Muribaculaceae bacterium | reverse complement strand
CAAATTAAAAAAGACAATTTATTTTGTCTTTTTCTTTTTATCTAAATCTTTATTAACAATTTTTACTTTAACTCCACGAGAAAAGCCATATGTTTTTTTTACACCTTTAGGTAAACTTTTTTTAATAGTTCTCATTTTAATCCCTCCGTTTATCTCAACCATTATAACATATATTATTAAAAAATAAACAAAAATTTAATGCGAACAATTGTTTACTTTTTAATAATTGTATGCTACAATTATTTTGGGTGGTTATATGGAACTTATAAAAAAGTTAGAAATCTTAGCTGATAGTGCAAAATATGATGCTTCATGCAGTTCTAGTGGCAGTGATAGAAAGAATGCCGGAGGCATAGGCAATGGCAAAATGTGTGGCGTTTGTCATAGTTTTGCTAGTGATGGCCGTTGTATTTCTTTACTTAAAATATTAATGACTAATATGTGTGTTTTTGATTGTAAATATTGTATCAATAGAAGAAGTAATAATGTTGAAAGAGCAATATTCACTCCGGAAGAGTTATGTGAAATAACAATTAATTTTTATAAAAGGAATTATATTGAAGGTTTATTTTTAAGTTCAGGAATAATTAAGAATGCTGATTATACAATGGAAAGATTAATTGAAACAATAAGTCTACTTAGAAATAAATATCACTTTAATGGTTATGTTCATGCCAAAACAATTCCTGGAGCCAGTAAATATTTAATTAATAAACTTGGACATTTGGTTGATAGAATGAGTATTAATATTGAGTTACCTTCTAAACCAAGCCTTTTACTTTTAGCTCCGGATAAAAAAAGTGATGTTATTGGTACTGCAATGAATTACATTAAAGAAAATAAAAATAAGAATTTTGTTCCGGCAGGACAAAGCACACAATTAATTATTGGAGCTACTCCCGATAGTGATTATCAGATTATGTCTTTAAGCAGTCATATGTATGATAAATACGATTTAAAAAGAGTGTTTTATAGTGCTTATATTCCAATTAATAAAGACAATTTATTACCAGCTATTAAGAATCCTCCTTTAGTAAGAGAAAATCGTCTTTATCAAGCCGACTGGTTACTTAGGTTTTATGGTTTTAAAATAAATGATTTATTAGATTCATCTAATCCTAATTTCAATGTTTTAATTGATCCTAAAGCTGACTGGGCTTTAAAGCATCTTGATAAGTTTCCGATTGAAATTAATAAAGCATCCTATGAAGATTTACTTAAGGTTCCGGGAATTGGAGTTTTAGGTGCTAAAAAGATTATTAAAACCAGAAGATTTGCCAGAATAGATTTTGCTGATTTAAAAAAATTGGGAATAGTTTTAAAAAGAGCCAGATATTTTATAACTTGCAATGATAAATACTTTGCATCGACTGAGTTTTTTAAAAAATCTCTAATTGAAAGTTCTTTAATCCACGAGGAAAGGAAATTGTTGGTTAATAATAATTTCCAACAATTAAATTTATTTGAATAATGAAAAAAGTTGAAGATATATATTTTTATGATGGCAGTTTTGATGGCTTAATGACAGTGATTTATTACTGCTTGGCAAACAAAATAATCCCTTTAAATATCTTGGTAAGAAAAGAATTAAATTTAGATTTATTTAGTAACTATCGTGATTTTGAAACTGATGCTTCCAAAGCTTCTAGTTTAACTAAAAATATTCCCAAAAAAATATCCAAGGTAAGTCTTTATATTACTTATAATGTTTATTTATCTAATAACGAAAAAAAAGAGATGGTTATTTTATATTACTTGATTAATGGATTTAAATATGGAATTAAAATTAACAATTTGGTTAAATTAAATTGTGTTATTAAAGCAAAAAAGATAAGCAGATACGTTAGAAATGAAGCACATAAATTAAGCGGCTTTATTAGATTTAAAGAACTAGATAATGGTATTTTTTATAGTGAAATAGGACCTGAAAACAATGTTTTGCAAATAGTTTCTAATCACTTTAAAAATAGATTGTCCAATGAAAATTGGATTATCAGAGATGTTAAACATAGCTTAGTTAGTTTCTATGAGAATAATAAAATCACAATTTTAAAAGATATTTATTTTAATTTTGATTTAATAAATAAGAGTAATAGGGAAAAAGAAATAGATGGCTTATGGAAGAAATTTTTTGAAACAATTGCTATTAAAGAACGAAATAATAAAAGATGTCAGATGAATAATATGCCAAAAAGGTATTGGCAATATATGAATGAAATGGAGGACAAATTATGAAAAAAATAATAACTGGTAGTCTTGCTTATGAAAAGATGACTAGCGCGATTAATCTTTTATGTGATACGGTTAAAGTAACTTTAGGGCCTAAAGGTAGGAATGTAATTATTGATACTAATTATATGAATCCTTTTATTACTAATGATGGTGTCACAATTGCCAAAGAAGTGGCTAGTGAAGATTTATTTGAAAATGTTATTTTAAATATTGCTAAAGAAGCTTCAATTAAAACTAATGATGAAGTAGGAGATGGAACAACAACTTCTTTAGTTTTGCTACAGAGTATTTTTAATGAAGGCATAAAATTAATTAATGATGGCGTTAATCCAATTATTTTAAAAAAAGAGATGGATGAATCCTTAATTAAAATAATCGGCGAAATTAACAAACTGAAAATAAAAGTTGGTTTAAAAGATATTAAAGCTATTGCCGGCATTTCATCTAACAGTCAGGAAATTGGTGATTTAATCAGCAATGTTTATCAAAAAATTGGCCTTAACGGACTTATTACAATTGATGAGTCTAGCAATAATCAAACTAGATTTGAAATAGTAGAAGGCTTGGAGTTTGATAGTGAATTAATTTCTAATTATATGTTAAAAAATACTTTAGAAGATAAATTAAAAGACAGCTATATTTTGATAAGTAATGCTAAAATCAATAATATCGGTGAAATAAATAATTTATTGAATGAAATTATTGATTCTAATAAAAGTCTTCTTATTATTTGTGATAATATGAGTGATAATGTTAAGGAGACTTTAACTTTAAATCGCCATCAAAATGTTTTAGATGTTATTGGAGTGTCTTTATTAAATTATGGTGATAATAAAAACAAATTGTTAGAAGATGTTGCTATATTTACCGGTGGAAAATTTATTAATACTCATGTTGGTTTTAAAATAAACGAAGTTACAATAGAAGATTTGGGCAATGCCAAGGAAATTAAAATTAATAAGGAAAAAACTATTATTATTAATGGCAATGGTTCTAAAAATGAAATTTCTCTAAGGAAAAAAGAAATTAAAAACGAAATAGGAATAACAAATTCATTTAATAGAGAATTTTTTGAAAGAAGATTAGCTAGTTTAAATAAAGGGGTAGCTATTATCTATGTTGGGGCTAATAGTAAAACTGAAATGATTGAAGAGAAAATGCGCATTATTGATGCCTTGTCCAGTACTAAAGTAGCACTTGCTGAAGGAGCTTTAATTGGTGGCGGAGTATCTTTTTTAAAAGTTAGAGCTAGTTTATTAAACGATAATAATTCGCTAGGAATGAAGATAATTTTGGAAGCCTTAAAACAGCCGTTTTTAGAAATAATAAATAATTTGGGATTAGATGCAGAAGAAATATTTAATTATTTAAAATTAAAAAACTATCAAATTGGCTTTAATGCTTTAACAGAACAATATGTAGATATGAATGAAGAAAAAATTATGGATCCAGTTAAAGTAGTGATAAATGCTTTAATAAATGCTACTTCAATAGCTGGAATGCTTCTTACTACTAAAACCATTATTGCTGATGATAATTTAAAAGAAGAAATTGATGTTGATCAGATATGCTAATCAATATCCTTTTTATTTGAATTACTTATCAAAATAGATTTGCCTTTTAAAACTTTATTTGCTATAATTAACTAGAATAAAGTAGGTGGCTCTCCCGATGAATATTGATATTAGTGAAAAGTATTTTTTAAACAAAAAAAAGAATATTCAAGACTATGTTGTTTGCATGACTAAAATTATTCCCTATGATAATAAAACAATATGGCCTAATAAGGATGAGTTTAAGCAGTTGAGAGAAAATATTGCTGATTTGTTAATTAATAATTTATATTTTAGTGATCATCAGGTTAATGATGATGAAGATAAATTCACACTATCTGAAATAACTAATTTAATTAATAATGAACATCAAGAATATTTAGGTTTAATTTTTTATCTGGCTTTAAATCTTGATTATTATAATTGCTCATTAAATAAAAGTATTAATTTTAAAGCCTATCTTCTTGGTAAATTAAATTCTATAAAAAAATATAAAATTAATTATCGTGGCATTGATAATTTAATAGACAAATTGAAAACAGATTATAAAAATGATATTAAGTTTTTTGATGAGTTTAAAGAATCAAATCTAATTAATAATTATTATTGTTTATCAAGTAAAAACAACTATTTTCTGGTTACTTATGATTTTAAAATAGCTGAACTTAACCAATATAAAAAACTGGATGTTGATTTTGTTACTTGTGGTAAAGAATATTCAAGCAAGTTGTTTCAATTATCTTTAGTTAATTTAAATTTACTAATTCTAAAAGAAATATTAACTAAAGGCAAAAGCAACACTTTTTTCATTCCGTATCCTTTAAAATATTTTGATAAAAAAACTAACATTGAAAAGTTTGCTAAGACTTTCAATAGTAATTATTTAAAAAGTAAAGTAAAATTGCTAATTGATTCGGATATTATTAATAATTATTTAGCAGAAATAAATAACTTGAAAGCCAAAGGAATAAATACGATGATGAGCGGCAAAATAGATTACGAAAAACTGGATTTATATAAAGACATAAATTTATTAAAAAGAAAGGAAGATATTTAATGAGTGTATATAGTAAGTTTTTTCTAGATTTTATGGACCCCTTCTTTAGTGGACTGGTTAATATTTTTAAAGGAATATTTAAAGGCCTATTAGAAATGTTTAATATTATCAAATATATAGATATTGTTAAAGAATATGCCAGTGATTTAAGAGGAGCAGGAATAGCAATAGTTATTTTAACTGTTTTATGTTTACTTGCTTTGTTTGGCTTATTAACTTTTGTAATTGCTAAAGCAATTGCCAAATTTATTAAATATAAAAGAAATGTTCATCGTCAGCAAGGTTTAGTTGAAGAAATAGATAGTTTAAATGCTGACTTAATTAAATTAAAACAACAAAATGAAAAATTGATGGCGATGGCCGATCCTGAAACTGGCGAGGTTATGTATGATGAAGAAGGTAATGTCATTAACAAACTGGAAGAAGGTGAAAGTAGGTTCTTTAAATTATCAAAAATTGATGAAAAGTATAAAGAATTTACTCCAACGCCAATTACCAATAATTTTAATTTAAATGAGGTCTGTGCTAAATTTAAGAATTTTGCTGCTTCAAAAATGAAATTATTTTATAACGATGAAATTATAAGATTATTTATATCAGCATTAGCTTCTAACAAATTAATTATTTTGGAAGGTATTAGTGGTACTGGTAAAACTTCCTTGGCTTATGCTTTTGGACAATTTATTAAAAATGATATTACAATTGCTTCAGTTCAGCCTTCATGGCGTGATAGTACTGAATTATTTGGATATTTTAATGAATTTACCAAAAGATTTAATGAAACTGATTTATTAAGCAGTTTATATGAAGCTTCTTATAATAAAGATAAAATATATATTGCTTTATTAGATGAAATGAATATTTCAAGGGTTGAATATTATTTTGCAGAAATGTTATCGGTTTTAGAGCTTCCCAACAGAAATGAGTGGTTAATCGGGATGGTTCCTAGTGTCTGGGCTAACGACCCAGTACATTTAATTAATGGTAAATTGAAAATTCCGGAAAACGCCTGGTATATTGGCACAATTAATAACGATGATTCAACATTTATGGTTACTGATAAGGTCTATGACCGAGCAATGCCAATTGCTATTAATGAAAAATATCCAAGATTTGATGCTCCTTTAACCGAAGGAGAAGAAATTAGTTATACTTATTTAATTAATCTTTACAAATCAGCTCAACAAAAACAACCAGTTAGCACTGAAAATTTTACCAAACTAACTAATGTTGATAACTATATTGTTAAAAACTTTAAATTGGCATTTGGTAATCGTATTTTACAGCAAATTAAAGATTTTGTACCAGTATATGTTGCTTGTGGTGGGGATGAAGTAACAGCTATAGATTACATTATAGCTCACAAAATATTAAGAAAATTTGATCAATTAAATTTAGCATTCGTTAGAAGAGAATTAGATGGCTTCATCAGTTATTTAAACAATTTATATGGTGAAGGTCGGATGAAAGAATGTTTAGAAGTATTAGAGACATTTAGAAAAATAGTTTAATAGATAGGATAGATTATTATGGATAATAGTTTACTTAATGAAATAAATTTACAAGAAGCGGGTTTATTTATAAATAATTCCAATACTGATATAGTAATTAAGAAAAATGATGAAAAAGTCACTTATGATTATACATGGCTTGATTTTATTGAAAATGCTGTAACATATATTGATGCTATTATTCTTAATCCTAAAAGGTTTTTAATTCAGGAATCAGAAGTAATTCCTGTAGAAAAGACTAAAAAAGTTACTAGAGAATCAATTAAACACTTATCTCAGCACACTTCTTTAATCCAGAGTGTTGAAGAAGATGGTTCTGTTTATCCTGAAAAATTATTAAATATTTATAAGGAAGAGACTTTTGATTTATATGAAAATAGATTTATGGCAACTTTAATTAATCGCTTATATAATTTTATTGAAAGACAACTGGAAAGTACCGATGAATCACACGAAAGCAAAAAAAGAAGTGTTAAATATTATGGTAAAACTAAAATTGGTAAAGAAAATATTAATATTGCAGTTAATCTGGAAACATCTTTTTATACTAAACTAGATCAAAGTGATACTTCAGAAATTATAAAAAGAAAAAATGATTTATATGAGGTAGTTGAAGAATTTATTAATGGTGAATTTATGAAAATAATGAAGCCGGCAGCACCAGTAAAAAACCCAATTCGTAAAACCAATACTTTACTTAAAAATGAAAATTTTAGACATGCTTTAGAATTGTGGGAATATTTAGATAAAATTGAAGATGATATTCCAACTGTTAAAAACGCTGAGAATATTGAAATTAAAAATAATGTTGTCAAAAATGATTTTGATTTTGCTTATTTCTTAAATTACTATTCATTAACCAATCACCTTGATGGTCAAACGGCAAATAGGCCAGTTAAAAACAAAGAGGATGTTGATCAGATATTAAAAGATTATATTTATAATAATGATTTAGAAGCAAAGAATTTAAAAAATAAATTTAATGAATTATTAAATAAAACAATTAAAGAAAGATTAAAAGTTCGCAGAGAAATAAAAAATAAATATGAAAAGTATATTAACTTAGAAATTAAAAGGATTAAAAAATCAATTCTATATTTAAAATAGGAGGCTTATATGGATTCTAAAGAGACAATTAATAATCAAAAAGAACCAAAAGTTTTCAAAAAAGAAAGCCTTGTTTTATCATCTGATAAAAAGAAAGAAGTTATTAATTTATTATCCTTTAATCGTTTAGAATCTAATAAACAGGATGAATTGATTAAAAATACTTTAGAGAAATTATATGGTGGTAATTTAGCAGTTACTAAAAAATATGTTTTAAAATGTATAAAACTTACTTTCAGTAGGGATGATGATGAAATATACCTCCCAATGAATTTAAAAGTGGAAAAAAGACAAAATGAATTAATTTTTGAATTTAAACAGAAAAAACCAGTATCAATAATCATTTTAATTATTGCAGCAATGATTTTTATTGCAATTGGAGCAACTTTCTCAGCAATTACTTTACTAAGCAGAACTAATCTGAATAAGGATATAGATGGTGATGGGATTGCTGATATTAATATTGATATAGATGGTGATGAAATTGCTGATATTAACATTGATATAAATGATGATGATATTCCTGATATCAATATTGACTATAAAGGCAATAGAATGGCAATATTTAATAAAGATGTAGCTGGGAATTTGGTGGCTACTTATAATTTAATTAATCAGGATACTAATCAAGATGGAAAATGTGATCTTAATTGTGATTTAGATGGTGATGGCTGGCCTGATATTAATATTGACTATTATGGCGAAAGCATTGCCAATTTAGATATTGATACGGACAATGATAAAGTTCCTGATTTAAATATTGATACTAACGGCGATCACATTTGTGATGTTAACTGTGATACTGATAATGACGGAATATGTGATGAATTTTGTATAAAAGCTCCAACTCATGTCCCGGGCAGTGGAACTTCAATTGATACCGGAGGTAATCCCAATGTTGATTCCTCAACAGTTAATGTTTTACTTATTTATAATAGCGGTGAAGCTGTTGATACTAAAGGATTATATCCGGATGATCAGCCTGATTATGAACCAATGCCCGATAAAATTATTACAGTAGAAAATACTTCTTCATATCCGGCTATTTATTCTTTAAGATGGCGAGTTGTAACTAACACATTTATTAGTAATAACTTTAAATATAAAGTGGTTGCAACTAATGGTGGTGTAGGTTTTGACTGGCGAACAGCTCCTAAAGATACTATGATTTTTGTTAATAAGGTAATAATTCCACCAAAAACAGTTCAAAAATATACAATTTCAATGAAACTGCAAGGACTTAATCAGCCACAAAATTATGATCAGGGTAAAAAATTCATTGGTTATGTTGAGGCATTTATTCCAAATGACTAATGAAGAACTAATTAGAGAATTAAATAATAATGAATTAGTAAAAATAAATAATGTTTATTTAAAAAGAGGATATCTAAAAGTATTAGAAAAGCATCATATTAATACTTTTAGTTCTCTTAATGAATTAATATTTATAATTGAAGAAATTTTAGAGAATACCGATGATGAAGAGTTAGAACAAATATCTATTGATTTAAGCGAACGGAATTATTATGAAAATACCAATAAATAACTATCATAAAGTAGTTATTTTTGTTATAATTTTAAAGGTGACTAAAAATGGATGAAACAATTTTAAATGTAAGCAAGGAACTAAATATTGATCCTAAAAAAGTAAAGGCAACTATTAATTTATTAACAGAAGGGAATACAATCCCTTTTATTGCCAGATACCGCAAAGAAGTAACTGGATATCTGGATGAGGATAATATTAGAAATATTGAAAAGATATATCAGTATAATGTTAATCTGGGAGAAAGAAAAGCAACAGTTAAAAAACTAATTGCTGAAAAAGGAATGTTAACTGAAGAGATAGAAGATGCTATTAACAGTGCCAAAAAATTGAATGAGGTTGAAGATATTTATTTGCCTTATAAGGAAAAAAAGAAAACCAAGGGAACTGAAGCAATTAAAATGGGCTTAGAACCACTAGCAAAATTAATTATGACTTTTCCTAATCAGACTAAAGAAGAGCTTGCGGCACCTTACCTAAATGATCAGGTAAAGACAGTTGAAGATGCAATTTTACATGCCGGTTATATTATTGCTGATATTATTAGTGATAATATAAAATATCGTAAATGGATTATTAATTATTATTTAAAAGAAGGAATAGTAACTTCTAAGAAAAAGAAAAATAGTGTTGATGATAAAAAATTATATGAAAATTATTATGATTATCAAGAAAAAATTACTAATATAAAAAGTCATCGCATTTTAGCTGTAGCTAGATCGGATAAAGAAAAAATTACTACTTACAGTATTGATACCGACGAGAAAGTAATTTTAGATTATTTAGCAAAAGAAATTATTGGTAATAATGATTTTCCGCTTAAAAATGAATACCTGCTTTTTATTAAAGATGCCTATAAAAGATTAATAGCTCCTAGTATTGAAAGAGAAGTCAAAGCTTTATTATTTGATAAAGCTAGCGAAGATGGAATTCGCCAATTTGGAGTTAATTTAGAATCATTGCTCTTAACTCCACCGATTAAAGAAAAAATCGTTATGGGTTTTGATCCGGCTTTTAGAACTGGTTGTAAATTAGCTGTTCTAGATAAAACTGGTAAAGTTTTAAATATTGGAGTAATCTATCCTCATGAACCTAAAAAAATGATCTTAGAATCAAATAAAATAATGCTTGATTTAATCAATAAATATCAGGTTGATGTAATTGCTATTGGCAATGGTACAGCTTCAAGAGAGAGTGAACAATATATTTCTAATCTGATTAAAGAAAATAATTTAAATATTAAATTTGTAATTGTTAATGAGTCGGGTGCTAGTGTTTATAGCGCCAGTAAGATTGCTCAAGAAGAATTTCCTGATTATTCGGTAGAACAAAGAAGTGCTGTAAGTATTGGTAGGAGACTTCAAGATGCTTTATCAGAATTAGTTAAAATTGATCCAAAAAGTATTGGCGTTGGACTTTATCAGCATGACTTAAAAGAACAGGAATTAGAAGAACAATTAAGCTATATAGTAAGTAAGATAGTCAATAAAATCGGGGTAAATATTAATACTGCCAGTGAATCTATTTTAAATTATATTTCGGGATTAAATAAAAAAGTTATTAAAAATATTATTGAATATCGTAATCAGAAAGGTAATATTAAAGAAAGAAAAGATTTATTAAAAATAAAAGGTATAAATGATTTAACTTATACTCAATCAGTTGGGTTTCTAAGAGTATTAGAAGGGATTAATCCCATGGATAAAACCAATATTCATCCAGAAGATTATAATATTGTTAATCAGATATTAAAAGAATATCAAATAGATGTAAACCTAATTGGTCAAGATAAGATGAAGGAATCCATTAGTAATTTAAATGAAAATAAAATTGCTAACGATTATAAAATTAGTCTAGATAAAATTAGAACTATTAAAGAAAATTTAATTTCCGGAATAATTGATCCGAGAGATGAAATAACTAAAGTGAGTTTAAAAAGTGATGTTTTAACAATTGACGATTTAACTTTAGGAATGAATTTAGAAGGTACGGTTAGAAATGTTTTATCATTTGGAGTATTTGTTGACATTGGACTCCATAATGATGCTTTAATTCATATTTCTAAATTAAGTAAAAACTATGTCAAAGATCCAAATGAACTATTAAAAGTAGGAGATATTATTAAAGCAACAGTTATTAATATTGAAAAAGAAAAAGAAAAAGTAAGTTTATCTTTAATCGATTAAAAAAAAGGCAATTTGCCTTTTTGTTTTGTCAATATATTTTATAAGTTCAAATTAAAACTATTAAATTAAAAAATTAAAACAATAGAAATAATAAACAGGATTAGCATTATAATAAGGGCTCCAATCCATATAAATTTGCGATTTTCATCATTCATAGTATCACTCCTATCATAATATTAACATACTTTAATAATAATTGACATTAAAAAATATATTGTTATACTAAAAATAGGTGATTGATATGGAAACAAAGAAAACAAAAAAAGAAATTGTCAAAATGTTATTAAAACAAAGTTTGGAAGAAAATAACGAGCAAGATTTAATAGAGCAATTAATTGATAATCCTATAGCTATTGATATTGATAAAGAACAGGATGAAAATATTACTAAAGGAGATTATTTGGCAGATATTCTTTGTGAAAAAGCCGGTAGTTGGAAGTTTATTATTATATTCAGCTTAATTTTAATAATTTGGATTTTTTTTAATAGTATTATTTTAATTAATAAAGCCTTTGATCCATATCCTTTTATTCTTCTAAATTTAGTTCTTTCTTGTTTAGCAGCTTTACAGGCTCCAATAATTATGATGAGTCAGAACCGTCAGGCAGTTAAAGATCGTTTGAGAAACCATAATGATTATTTAACTGATTTAAAAAGCGAATTAATTTTAGAAGTATTACATGATCAAATTACTGAACTACAAAAAAACCAAAATAAAATTTTAAAACTACTAGGAGAAAAAGAAATTGACAAAAATTAATTAAATGATTATAATTACTACATAAATCCAACGAAAAGAAGAGTAATTTAACAAGATTATTAAGAGAACTCTAATAAGGTGTGAAAGAGGATAATTAAATTAAATGAACATGGTCTTGGAGGATGGTGGCTGATATTTAAGCTATTACGATTTACTTTCGTTATCAAGTAAACATACCTTGTATGTTATTGAGTTTAAAATAGTGATATTTTAAAGAATAAGAGTGGTACTCGTGATTTTTCACCTCTTAGGTCTATCCTAAGAGGTTTTTTATAGAAAGAAGGGATTACATGGAAAAATTTTATATTACAACACCAATTTATTATCCAAGTAATAAATTGACTTTAGGGAATTGCTACACAACAGTTGTTTGTGATGCAATGGCTAGATTTAATAGAATGTTAGGTAAAGAAGTTTATTATTTAACCGGAACTGATGAGCATGGTCAAAAAATTCAAAGAAAAGCTATTGAAGCCGGTAAGACTGAAATGGAATTTTTAGATGAGATTATTGCCGATACTAAAAATTTATGGCAAATTCTAGATATCTCTTATGATGACTTTATTAGAACAACTGATAAAAAACATATTGAATGTGTTAAAAAAGTAGTAGAAAAACTATTTGAGCAGGGAGATATTTATGAAGGAAGTTATGAAGGACTTTACTGTACCCCTTGTGAATCATTTTGGATGGAGTCTCAGTTAGTTGATGGTAAATGTCCTGATTGTGGTCGTGAAGTAGAAAACGGCAAAGAAGAAGCTTATTTCTTTAGATTAAGCAAATATGAATCTCAAGTTAAAGAGTTATTTAATGAGGACTCAAGATTTTTAGAACCAAAATCTCGAGTCAATGAAATGACAAACTCATTTTTAAAAAATGGTTTAAAAGATATTTGTATCAGCCGTAGTAGTGTTAACTGGGGTATAAAAGCACCATTCAATCATAAACATACTATTTATGTCTGGATTGATGCCTTATTAAACTATATTAGTGCTTTAGGTTATTTAAGTGATGATGATTCATTATTTAAAATTTTTTGGCCAGCAGATATTCATGTTGTTGGTAAAGAAATTGTTAGGTTCCATTCTCTTATCTGGCCAGCTTTATTACTTGCCTTAAATTTACCGCTTCCTAAAAAGATATTTGCCCATGGCTGGATTATTTTTGGTGAAGATAAATTAAGTAAAAGTAAAGAAACAACTATTAAAGATATAACTGATCCGAGAATTTTAGCCAGTCGATATGGAGCTGATGCCGTTAGATTCTTTTTAACAAAAGAAATACCTTTTGGTAGTGATGGTAATTATAGTCAGGAATTGTTTTTAGAATCAATTAATAACCATTTATCAAATAATATCGGTAACTTAGTATCAAGAACTATTTCAATGATTGAAAAATATTTTAATGGTTTTATACCAAGACATTATCAAGATACTGAGTTAGACTTAGGATTTAAAAATGATATTATTGATTATATTAATGAATCAATAATCAGTATGGATGAATTAAGACCAACTGATTCAATTAATTCTGTTTTGAAAATATTTAGTCGTGCTAATAAATATATAGATGAAACTGAACCTTGGAATTTAGCTAAACTGGAAAGTAATGAAAGATTGGCTACTGTTTTATATAATTTAACAGAAACCATTTTAAAAGGATCAACCTTATTATTACCGTTTTTAACTAAAAAACCTTTAGAAATATTTGCTAGCTTCAATGTTTCAGTACCAATAGATTTCTTGGATATTAGAGTATTTAATTTACTATGTTCTGGCATCAAAGTTAAAAAAGGAGACAATTTATTCCCAAGACTAGACCTTGAAAAAGAAAATGAAGAGTTATCTAAGCTAAAATAGATAATTTTATTTATATGATATTATTTAATAAATATTAAGTGGTGCGGTTGAGATTACAATTAAGAAAA
>CAYTSB010000005.1:11392-33155 GCA_964440405.1 uncultured Muribaculaceae bacterium | reverse complement strand
ACAAATGATAAGGTTATTATTATCTTTCTTCTTATGTTCATAATAACTACTTTCCTTATATTTAATATAGCATATTTACCCCCCCCGGACAACCCCTAAATTTTTGTGGATAACAGGGATATAATTGTTCTATAATAATTTAGATATTTAAGAAATTAAATATTCTTTTTTAAATAGATTTAGCATTTAAGTCTATTTCCAAATAGACTTTCTTATTTAATTTATAAAGATTATCTAATTCTTTTAATACTTCTATTAAATCTTGTTCTTTTTTGTATTTAATAATTATTTGAAAACGATATGAGTTTTTAATTTTAAATAATAATGATGTAGTTGGACCTAAAACAAGTTCATTGTTTTTTAATTTGTTTTTTAAATATTCTTTAATTTTATTAGCTTCTCTACTACCTTCTTCATAATCTTTACTTACGACCTTTAAACTGCATAAATAAACATAAGGAGGATATTTTAAGATTTTTCTAATATTCATTTCGTAATTGTAATAAGTTAAATAATCATTATTTTTAACGTAATTTAATGTAGCATTATCTATATTAAAGGTTTGGACAATTACTTCTCCTAAAATATCTTTTCTGCCTGCTCGGCCTGCCACTTGATTTAAAAGAGCAAAGGTATTTTCATTACTTTTATAATCAGGAATATTTAAAGTAGTATCTGCGTTAATTACCCCTACTAAACTTACTTTAGGAAAATCTAAGCCTTTAGAAATCATTTGAGTACCTAAAAGAATATCATATTTAAAATTACTAAAATCATTAATTATTTTAGAATGACTTCCTTTATTGGCTGTTGTATCTTTATCCATTCTGACTATTCTAGCATCAGGGAATAATTTATTTAACTCAAGTTCTAATTTTTCAGTGCCAAGACCCATGTAACTTAAACCATCCTCATTACAGTTAGGACAGCTATCTTTTTTTAATACTGTATAACCACAATAATGGCATCTTAAAGTATTATTAGATTTATGATAGGTTAGTGAAATATCACAATGAGGGCATTTATATACATAACCACAATTTTTACAATTAATAAACGTTGAGTGACCTCTTCTATTAAGAAGTAAAATTATCTGCTCTTTTTTAGCTAAACGATCCTTAATTTTATCTAACAATAAATCACTAAAAATAAAGTTTCTTTTCTTAATCTCCTTAGTCATATCAACTAGAGTAACACTTGGCAAGTTATTGTTTACTCTACTTTCCATTTTAATCAATGTATAAACATTCTTACTTGTTCTAGCCATACTTTCTAGTGATGGAGTTGCCGAACCCAATACTAAAGGACAATTATGGTATTTTGATCTTTCTAAAGCAATATCTCTAGCATGATATCTCGGATTATTATCTTGTTTATAACTATCAGAATGTTCCTCATCGATTATGATAATCCCAATATCTTCTAAAGGAGTAAATATGGCACTACGGGTACCAACTACTACTTTTATTTCTTTATTTAAAATTTTTAAATATTCATCATATTTTTCACCTATTGAAAGACCGCTATGAAAAATAGCTACTTCATTATGGAAATAATCATAAAATTTTTGAATTATTTGAGTAGTTAAGCTAATTTCTGGAACTAATAAAATAGCGGCTTTATTATTTTTAATAACTTCTTTAATTAAATTAATATAAACCAAAGTCTTACCACTACCAGTTACTCCATAAATCAGAAATGTTTTATTAGTATTTAAGTTATTTTTAATTTCATTGTAGGCATTTTCTTGCTCTTTCGTGAATTTTAGATTATCAGGAACATAACTGATATTTTTAATTCGATATTTCTGTTCTTTAACTTCTTTAATTATCTCTTTTTTAATTAAAGTGTTGATACTAGAAATATTATATTCTCTTTTTAATACTTTGTCCTGACTTAATAAATCTTCTAAAATAATTATTTGATTTTCATATCTTTCATTTTTGCTAATATATTCTTTAATAAACAGTTCACTTTGGTTTAAAATTAAATAAGTATCAAAACTTTTATAATCTGTTTTAATACTACGAGCTTTAAACCCTTTAGGAAGCATAGTTTCATAAGCAGTCATTAAAGAACATAGAGTTTTATTTTTTAAAAAATTACCTAATTGTAATAATTCCTTATTTAAAATAAAGTTTTCATCAACAACTGAATCAATTTCTTTTAATTCATAATTATCAGTATAAGAATTTTTGATATTTAAAACAAAACCATTAATTTTTTTCTTACCAAAAGGAACTTTTACCTTCATTCCAACTTTAATATTTAAATTATCAGGAATTAAGTAAGTAAAAGTTTTATCTAAGCTTTTAACTTCATAACTTATTAAAACATCTGCATACATAAGTTTCACCTTTCAATAACATTATAACAATTTTAATCCTAATATGGTAGATTATGTTAAAAAGTTTAAGATCAGATCTATAATTAATGGTTTTTCTTTAGGATTTGATTCTGCAACTAGTAAAGTTAACGCTGTTAAAGTATTATTATCAATTACTTGATTATCATTTTTATATAGAATATTATTAATTTGTAAAAAGTAAATAAATAAAGTAGCTGCAATTCGTTTATTCCCATCAATAAAGACATGATTCTTTACAATCATATATAAAAAATTAGCAGCTTTTTCTTCAGTGGTTAAATATAATTCTTTTTTATCATAAGTAGTATAAATATCATTAATTATACTTTCTAATCCTCGATTTTTTTCTAATGCAAAAATATTGCTTTTTTGATTATTTTTTAAAATATTAATTAGTTCTAAACACTCATTATATTTAATTTTTACTAAAGTTTTAGTTCCAACTGGCTTTGTTATTTTTTTATAGTCATAATTATCTAACATTTCTAAAGATTTAGTATATTTACCTATAACATTTAAAATATCTAATGCTTCTTTATTTTCTAAATAGGTATTATCAATTCGATTAGCAATATCGATTATTTGAATTGTTTTTTCCAAATATTCTAATCTTTTTTGATTTATAGCATAACCTTTTAGCATATAATCTTTTAATATTTTATTAGCCCATTTTCTAAAAATAATACCATTTTGAGACTTGACTCTGTATCCAATTGATATAATCATATCTAAGTTATAATAATCAATCTGATATACTTTTCCATCTTTAGCAGTTGTCGCAAAATTTGCGACAACTGAATCATCTAATTCTCCTTTTAAAGAATTGTTTATATGTTTACCTATTGTTTTTATATCCCTGCCAAATAATTTTGATAGTTGTTGTCGATTAAGCCATACTGTTTCATCTTTAATATTAACTTTAAGTTTTAACTCTTCATTTTCAAATAAGATAATTTTATTTCTCATAAGATGTTCTCCTATTTATATATTCGACATGCTTTTTATTTTTCCTTTAAAAAATAGACAACTATCAAATTGTCTATTTGTAATTATTTATTTTATACTTATACTAACTGGCTTTTTCTATCTCTATTTTAGTTTCGTGACCATTTAAATCATAAGATTCATTTAGGTTATCCTTTTTTGTTATAGTTAAAGCTAGAGTTTCATTTTTTATATAATCTTCAAATTCTTTTAACATATTATCAATATCATTATCACCTTCATAATAAATATGAATGCGATCAATAACATTTAAATCAATGTTTTTTCTAATTTGTTGGACTTTGCTAACCATTTCTCTTGCTATACCTTCATTAATTAAAAGAGATGTTAATTCAGTGTTTAAGATAACAAAATTATTATCTTCCATTCCGACATTAAATCCTTCTTTAGAAGTTATTTTTATTTCAATCATTTCTTTATTAACAGTGAAATCTTCATTTGCTAGTTTAATAATTATTTCTTCATTATTTTGAAGTTTATAAATATCTTCTTTAGGTAGATTTTCAATTATAGACTGAAATTCTTTCATTTTAGAACCCAAAGTTTTGCCAACTAATTTAAAGTTCGGTTTTAAAGCTACTTCCATATAATCATTAAGATTTTTAACATAGGTGATTTTTTTAACATTAAGTTCTTCAAGAATTAAAATATCCAAGTCACCAATAATAGTTTCAGATTCCCCTGCAAGTAAACATTCACTTAAAGGTTGTCTGACTTTTATTTTGTTTTCTTCACGGACCATTCTTCCAATTGAAATTAACTTTCTAACTAAGTCCATTTTATTTTCTAATTTATTATCAATTAAAGATTCTTCATGTTTTGGAAAATTTTCTAAATGAACTGATTCTTTTTTTGTTAGCTTCTGATATATTTCTTCAGCTATAAATGGTGTTATTGGAGCTATTATTTTACTTAAACCTACTAATACATCATAAGTGGTTTTATAAACTGCTTTTTTAGAATTATTAAATTCACTGCCCCAAAAACGATCTCTATTTCTTCTAATATACCAGTTTGATAAATCTTCCGATACAAAGTTAGTTAAAGCTTTAACAACTTTATTTAAATCATATTCTTCATAACTTTCAGTAACATATTTTAGTAAATTGTGATACTTAGATAATAACCATTTATCAGTATCTTCTAAATCTTTATAATCAACATGGCAATCTTCAATATTAATATCGTCCGTATTGGCATATAAAGCAAAGAAATTATAAGTGTTTCTTAAAGGGTTAAAGAATTTAGAATAAACTTCTTTTAAACCATTAATATCAAATCTGAGTGGTGTCCAAACAGGACTGACATATGGTAAATAAAATCTTACTGTATCAGCGCCATATTCTTCCATTGTTGTAAATGGCTCAACGACATTACCCTTACTCTTGCTCATTTTCTTGCCTTCAGCATCTTGAATTAAATCATTAACTAGAACATTTTTATAGGGGCTTACTCCTTTAACAAAAGTAGAAATTACCAGTAATGAATAAAACCAACCTCTGGTTTGATCAATTCCTTCACAAATAAAATCAGCTGGAAATTGATTCTCCCATAGTTTTTGATTTTCAAAGGGATAATGATATTGCGCAAAAGGCATTGCTCCACTATCAAACCAGCAATCAATGACTTCTTTACATCTTGACATTTTTTTGTCACAAATTGGACACTTAAGATGGACATCATCAACATCAGGGCGATGGAGTTCAATCTTTTCATCTATTTTTTCGATTGCTTTTTCTACTAATTCTTTTCTTGAACCAATCATTTCCTGATGACCACAACTACAAGTCCATAAAGGCAGCGGAGTTCCCCAATATCTATTTCTAGATATTGCCCAGTCATTTAATTCTTCTAACCAGTTACCAAATCTTTTTTCACCTACATAAGCGGGATACCAGTTAACATTTTTGTTAGCTTCAACTATCTTATCTTTAATCTTAGTTACTTCTAAATAATAAGATGGTTTGGAATAATAAATTAAAGGGGTATCACATCGCCAGCAATGAGGATAATTATGTTTTATTTTTTGTTTTTTAAATATTTTATCATTTTCTTTTAAATATTTAATTACTTCTAAATCAGCATCAAAAACTAGCAGGCCTTTCCAAGGTCCGTCAGTATAAGTGCCATCTTCACCAACGGGATTTAAATATGGTAAATTATATTTCTTACCAACATTGGCATCATCAGCACCGAAAGCCGGAGCCATATGGACAATACCAGTACCATCCTCCATCGTTACAAATTCATCACAAGTAACAAAGAATGCTTTTTTATCGACACTTAAAAACGGTAATAACTGATCATAGGTTGTATATTCCAAATCTTTTCCTAGGTAAGTTTCCAACACCTCATAGTTATCTCCTAAAACTTTATTGGCTAACTTTTCAGCCACAATAAATTTATAGCCTTCACTTAGTATTTTTAAATACTTCTCTTTTGGATTAACACATAGGGCAACATTAGCTATCAAGGTCCAGGGGGTTGTTGTCCAGACTAAAAAATAGGCGTCTTCATCTTGCTTTTTAAATGGCACAATAACCGTATCAACAGTGATTTCCTTGTAACCTTGAGCAACTTCATGACTGGCAAGACCGGTTCCACATCTTGGACAATAAGGAAGAATCTTTACTCCCTCGTAAAATAATCCTTCATCAAAGAACTTTTTTAAAATCCACCATTCGGTTTCGATATAATTATTGTCATAGGTAACATATGGGTTTTCTAAATCAACAAATTGTCCCATTTTAGTAGTCAATTCAGAAAATTTCTTTTCATTTTTCCAAACACTCTCACGACATTTTTGATTAAATTCTTTAATGCCATATTTTTCAATATCACCTTTACCAGTAAAACCCAGGAGTTTTTCTACTTCAACTTCCACCGGTAAGCCATGGGTATCCCAACCTACTTTTCTTAATACTCTATATCCTTGCATTGTTTTATATTTACAAAAAGTATCTTTTAAAAACTTAGCAAGCATATGATGAAGCCCGGGATAACCATTAGCAGTAGCTGGTCCATCATAAAAGACAAAGTCTTTATTATCTTCTCTATTTTCAATAGTTCTATTTAAAATATTATTTATTCCACCCCAGGAATCAATAATATTCTGTTCAACAACATTCACTTTTCTTTTGTCTAATTCTTCAAATCTTTTCATTTATATTCTCCTTTAAAACTTAAGTCTTTTATCTCTTCTAAGTCATAGCCATACCTTTGCTGATTTTTCATAACTTCTCCAATAAAAAAAGCGCTACCAAAGGACGATTTTAATCGTGGTACCACCTTAATTTGTTCTCTAACTTGTAACGTAAGTGACCGGATTTATCTACTAATTTCAATAAATCAATCCGAAGTGATAATATTTTAGCTTTATTATTTGGCTTCCACCGTTCCAAACTCGCTGTAATAAATTTTCTAAAAAATCTTCTTCATCAACTTTTTATATTTAGATTATATGATTTAAATGTTTTTTTGTCAACGAAATTGATAGATATTACATCTACCAACAACAAGCTTATTAACTCTAGTTTCACCATCAGCCACTGATATTTCCTGATATCCTTCCATAATAAATGGATATTCATTGATTTTTGGTAAGTGTATATTTTTCTATAAAACCTCTGAATTTGTCAATTATTTAGTGTCAACAATTCCTTCCAAACTATAACTTTTGGCATTAATTATTTTAACTTTAATAATTTTCCCAATTAAATCTTTATTTCCCTCAAAGTTAACTAATTTCATTGTATCAGTATATCCTGATAGTTTGTTTTTATCTTTAACACTGAGGCCAGTTACTAAAACCTCTACTTCTTCACCTAATAGTTTTTTGTTATTCATTAAAGAATATTTAGTAATTAATTTATTTAATTCCTTTAAGCGTTCTTCTTTTACTTCTAAACTGATTTTGTCTTTTATTAAAGCTGCCGGAGTACCTTCTCTTTTACTATAAATAAAAGTGTAGGCATGATCAAACTGGCAAGTATTAACAACATCTAATGTATGAGCAAAATCTTCGTCAGTCTCATTAGGAAATCCAACGATAATATCAGTAGAAATACTAACATTAGGAATTTTGTCTTTTAATTTTTTAAACAAGGCAAGATATTCTTCTTTAGTATATCTTCTGCCCATTAATTTTAAAATTTCATTAGATCCTGATTGTAAAGGCAAATGAATATAAGGCATTATATTAGGATATGTGAGAATTGCCTTAATCATTTTATCAGTAAAATCCCAAGGATGACTTGTAACAAAACGAATCCGGTTAATTCCGGTTTTACTTACTAAATGAAGTAAATCTCCGAAATCTATTTCTCCTTCTAAATCTTTACCATAAGCATTAACATTCTGCCCTAATAAAGTTATTTCCTGATAACCAGTAGTAACTAATTCTTCGATTTCTTTAATAATATCTTCATGACGACGACTTCTTTGAGTACCTCTTGTATATGGAACTATACAATAAGTACAAAATTTATCACACCCAAGCATGATATTAACCCAGGCTGTATACTTTGAATCGCGATGATATTTAATATTTTCATAAACACTCCCGACATAGCTTAAAACATTAATATTTTGGTTATTTTTAGCAAGGAGCATATCTTTAAGTTCATGAATATTATGAGTTCCAAATACTAAATCAAGATAAGGATGTTTTTCTAATATTTCTTTACAAACACCTTCTTCTTGAGCCATGCAACCGCATAAAGCAATAATTAAATCTTTATTGCTTTTTTTTAAATGTTTAAGTCTACCTAAAAAGCCAAAAACTTTATCATGAACATTTTCTCTAATGGCACAGGTATTTAAAATAATTAAATCAGCATTTTGATAGTTGTCTATCTCTTCAAACCCTAAAGTTAAACATTCACTTCTAATCTGTTCACTATCATGAGTATTCATTTGGCAACCATAGGTTCTTAAATAAAATTTTTTAGTATTAAAAGCCTTTATATCATTTTTAGTTTCTAAATATATATATTCAATTTTTTCATTTCTTTTTCTTGCTTCTTTGATATTAGGTAATTTCATAAAATTCCTCCACTTAAAAGATTATACTATTTTTAATAGATAAATAAAAGAGTTTAATAATATTATAATCTATATATGCATAGTCAAATAACCTGGTAAAATTATTTCTTCAATCCCTAAAACTGTTAAAGTTGGACTACTTGAATCCATTTGTCGATATTGCCAATATTCATTTTGATCAGCCACTTCTTTTAGATTAGCAATTCTTACCAGTTTACAAAATTCATCCCAAGTAATAGTATGGTTTGCTAAATCAACCTTATCTAATGCCTCAAGATAACTAACATAATCAGCATCAAAAATATCCGCCTCTGGTCTTTGTAATATTTTCTTTTTACAATATTCAGTTAATAAAGTTTCAACCTGATACATTCTTTCTAATCTTCTAGCTATAACAGGATTCATTGTTTTAAGATTAACTAAAGATTTATAATTTGCACTTCCTAATTCAAATATTTCTTGATGGGAAGAGATACTATATTTTTTAAACTGCAAAATCATTTGTTTAAACCTTATATAATTTAAATCAATAACTTTTTCAGTTGCAACTATACTATCAGCATTAATTCTCATCTTATCAAGATAATTTACTAATCCAATATAAGAAATAGGATCAGCTAGTTTATATTTAGGAATTTGTTCAATGATTTCAGTAATTACTGGCTTATCAGTTTCAAGCAATTCAAAAAGCATTGCAATTAAACGACTTGGTGAAACAAAAATCGAATTTTTATCAATCATCTTTTGATTATAGGATTCATCTTTTTCAAGTACAAAACCTTTAGCAGTTATTTTTAAGATCCTATTTGGTAAATTCTGAAATTGCCAGTTTTTTTCAAGCATATAATCAATTACCGCCATAACTATTGAGATACAGGTACTATATTTCATTTTAAAACTCTCCTTGGTGAAATACTTTATCACTAATTGGTATTGATGTCAAAACTAACCTTATAACTTTTTTAAATTATCTTCATATAATACAAGGAATTGGGTGATTTATGATTGAATGGTTTAGTAGTATTCCTTATTATATTGCCGCTTTAATAGCAACCATCTTTACTTGGAGTATTACTGCTTTAGGATCTTCTCTAGTTTTCTTTTTTAAAAAAATAAATAAAAATTTTATGGATGCAATGCTTGGTTTTGCTGCTGGGGTAATGATTGCAGCATCATACTGGTCCCTTTTATCGCCAGCAATTGAAATGGCCAATAATTTAAAACTGAATGCTTGGTTAATAGTATTTATTGGTTTTTTCAGTGGCGGATTACTTCTTTTTATTGGTGATAAAATTTGTGATAAGATTTTTAAAAAACTAAGAAATAATAACAGTTCTAGTTATAAAAGAATGATTATGCTGGTAACTTCTATAACTCTTCACAATATTCCTGAAGGTCTTGCGGTTGGGGTTGCTTTTGGTTCAGTTGCTTATGGATTAACTGGAGCAACAATTGTTGCCGCTTTAACTTTAGCAATTGGGATTGGACTTCAAAATTTTCCTGAAGGAACAGCTGTTAGTCTTCCTTTAAGAAGAGAAGGATTAAGTCGTAATAAAGCTTTTTTTATAGGACAACTTAGCGGAATTGTCGAACCGATTTCTGGTTTGTTGGGAGCTATTCTGGTTATGAAAACGAGAATATTATTACCCTTTTTTCTAGCGTTTGCCGCTGGTGCGATGATTTATGTTGTCGTTGAAGAATTAATTCCTGAAAGTCAAAGTAACAAGAAAAAAGACCTGATGGCCTTATTTACTCTAATTGGTTTTTCAGTAATGATGATTTTAGATGTTGCTTTAGGCTAGTCACCAAAATCATTTTGATAGTTTATCACACTGGCAGTATAGACTCCTTTAATTGTTGAAAATTTATCCACAATTTTAGCTGATTTATCTTTATCTAAACTAAGTTCAAAAGTTAATTCAACTTGATCATTAAAAACTGATTTGCTTCTTAATTTGTTTTTTGGCAAATTATTTAAAGCCTTTTCAATAACATCACTAATATCACTGCTATATTTTAAAATAAATAAATATCTATTAGCTTGCTTAAATCCAAATAAGTATGCTACAAAGAACAATGCTCCTAAAGCTAAAGATGCAATAATAGATGGCAAATATAGCCCTGCTCCACTCATAATTCCAGCCGCTATTGCCCAGAACATGAATATGGTATCCACCGGTTCTTTAACTGCTGTTCTAAATCTGATTATTGATAATGCTCCAACCATTCCTAAAGACAATGCTAAATTTGAATTAATTGTTTGAATTACCAAAGCTGTTACCATTGAAAGTAAAATGATTGATAACGAAAAAGATTTGGAATAAACAACTCCCGTATAGGTTTTTTTATAAATAAAAATAATATATATGGAAATTATAAAAGCAATTATTAATGATAATAACAACGAAGATAAAGTTAATGTCCCACTAAATTCCTCCAACACACTATTTTTGATCATATCTACAAAACTCATTTATTTTCACTCCTTATATTTTATCTTTGCTTTTTTGAAATTTTGAAACTGCTTCTCTTCTTAGTGAAATACTACTAAGAATATCAGCAATTGCTTTTGGCAACAATTCATCATACTTTACTTCCAATACTACTTCATTTGGTTCCAATACTTTAAAATCACTAGCATTAATAGTAAATAAATCATAATTAAATCCTTCGCCAGCTACTGCCTCATCAAATGTAATTCTAATATTTGAAATCGGATAAGTATACGCTAGTCGTTTATATTTAACTATAACTGAAGGAAGTAACCTTTTAATTCTCATTTCAGCAAGGAATTCACTTAACAGATCATTTTCTGCGACTGAAATATCTTCTATCCTACCATTTATTATTTTACTATAAGTATCTTTATTAATCAAGATACTATCTTTACTTGTCAAATTATTATGCTTGTATTTTCTTTCTAATACAATTTTATTATCACTATTATTATATATTCTAACCCGATATTTCTTACGATATAACACTCCATTTAACTTTTCAAAATAACTGGAATTATCAATATCATCAAAATAAAGACTTTTTATTAAATAACTCCCATCTTCAAAATAACCGTTTGAATCAATAGCCATTATTAATTTTAATCTTTGTTTTAAAATTTCAGCTTCTCTAATATTAATAATATATTTAATTTCATGTCTATAATGTCTCATTTTAATCACCAAAATACTTTTCTTTTTCTTTACTATTTAAATTAAAGAAAGATACGGTTTGCTTAATCATAAAGCCTTCTCTTTTTTCAATATATGTTTTTAATTCAGCTAATCTTGTATTATATTCAGTTAAACTATAGCCCCATCTTTCATGATTTCTTTTAATTTCCGGAGCCAGTTCAGCAATTAATTCATCATACTTTGCCAGAACTCTTTCTTTATTCCAAACATTTTTTAATTGATAACTAACTCTTTCTACAAAAATTTTCTTAAATTCACTGTTTTTCATTAAATTCCTTAGCAAAACTGTTGTATAATGTCTAACTGTCATTCCTCCCGGATTGGTTGCAAATTGATAATAATTCAAATCATAATTGTACCAAGCCCAGTCTAAATCATAAAAAATAAATTTCCATTTACCATCATCAACATCAGGATTTCTAAAATAGCGATAATTAACAATATCATTATTAGTAACATAAGAACTGGCTACCCAGAAATCAATTAAGGAGGTAATATCAATTTTAGACTTAACATATTCATAATTACTATTCTTAGATAAATCATTATTATTAATATAGCTAATCAATTTATTATATTCTAAATTATTACCAGTTTTAATTTCGCCATCAACTCTTAAAATGTCAGTATCAGGATTACTTGTATTAAAGTTATTAGCAACATAGCTATCTTCAATCTTTTCTCTAATAAAATATATTCCCCAATATTTACCATTAATATATAAAATTACGGTTTTATAGGCTTGGACATATGCTTCAGTTACATCATCAACTAGACTGGTTCCTAAAATATCTCTAATCATTGCTCGAGGCTCATCCTGAGAACCGGTTCTCAAAACCAAACTATCATAAGCAGAATAATCACGGTTATCAAAGACCTGGTAATTAAGCTTACCTGCTCCATATTTTTTAGTAAATTTTAAGGCATAACTTTTTTTAGCTGGACCTCTCGTTGATCCGCCAAAAACTTTAAAACCACAGGGAATAACAAAACCTTCCTTATTTTTTTCAAAATATTCAGCATAAGCTTCAAATTCAATTCCTGTAGTCCAGGCTTTTTTATTTATTGTATTGAATTTATCGGGAGCAATAGATATAGCTAATACAGGAACAGTATGATTCTCATTAATAATATAGGAAGCATGACTAATACTACTGTTTCTTTTACCATCTTTAACTGCAATGGCCTTGATAGATGTTGTTTTTTTTAAATTAATCGGATTAACATATTTAATTGAACTGGTTGAGGGATTAGTTCCATCGGTTGTATAATAAATAGCCCCTTCACCATAAATTTCAACTGTAACTTTTTCTACATCATTATAAATACCACCTACTGTTTTAATAGTAGGTGGTGTTGCAATAGCTATAGTTCCGTTTTTATTTTCAGTCTTCGGTGTCGGCGATGTAAAATATCCTACTCCGTAGCCTTTATTTTTACCAAAAGAATATCCAGGATCAAGAGCTGGTACAAATAATGAATCAATTATTTTCTTATCTTTAAATAAATAAAGTGAATCATTATCTCCTATTTTAATGTTTATATGTTTATATGAACTATTACTTAAATTAACATCACCCGAAGCCATAAAAACATAATACTCATGAGCTTTTAAAGTAATATCAGGCAATGAGTTATTACAAGCTGTATCATTTTTACCAATACAATATTCTTTTAATTTAATTTCTTTATTACTATTATTATAAAGTTCAATCCAATCGTAATAGATTCCACCGTTTTGAGGTAAATAAGAATAATTGGAAGACATCACCTCATTAATGATTAAGCCGGAATTAATAGTCATATATTTCTTTTGAAAGCTAATAATCCCGTCTTTATCATTCTCATATCCCGGGCTAATACTAGCTGTTTCAATATAATTATTATTATCTTTAATCAAAGCTATTCCATTGGCTAAAGAGTTATATTCCACTTTTGCAGTTATTTTATTATTATGAGCTAGAATTATTACTCCATTTTCCTTAGTTAATTTAAAATTAGCATGGTATTCATTATTAAGAGCAGTATTCTTATTAGAAGTAAGAATTAAAAACACTTCGTTTTTCTTTAAATTGACATCCGGTAAAACATATTGAAATGGCATATTATAATTATTAGAAATAGCATATTCACTTAAATTTATTGTCTGATCACTGTTATTAATAATTTCAATATAACCACTGTAGTTACCAAAACTATCTTTAAAATAACCTTCGTTACTTGGTAACACTTCATTAATACTAAGCATTGGGTTCTCTTCCGCTTTTAAATTATCAAGATAATTAGTGTTTCCTTCTAAAGTATTAACAAATCCTGGCGTAATAACGCCATAAATATGCCAACTACCAGCTATATCTCGGCCCATTACTTGATTGTTATCTAATGGTTTGGTTTCAACAGCATCAATTATTTTTTTCTTGGCATTGCGTAAAATCAGAGTTTCATCACCCTTACTGGATAATTTAAAGTTAGCAATTAATCCTTCACTATTTTTTCCTGCTAAAAATACGATTAAATAGCCTTTTCCTTTAATAATTGTATTCTCTGGAAATACCCATTTAATTTTATCATTAACATCAGACAGACTATAGTTAGTTAAATTAATATCTTCATCTTTACCATTATAAAGTTCAATCCAGTCATAAAGTCCACCATCATTTGCCATAATGGTTCCTTTATTATTAGAAGCAATTTCATTAATAACTAATTTACTGTATTTTTCTATACCAGTACTTAAGATTTCATCTTCCCTAACAGTTTTACCATCATAAATAATTGAAAATATTAAAAGAAATATAATAACTACAAAAGAAATTATAAAATAAACAATATTATCTTTAAATTTTTCTTTATTAAATTTACTCATATTACTCCTTAATATTAAATTATATTATTTGGTAAATAAACTGAATCTAGTTAAATCATAATCCTTAATCGTAACGCTTAAAGGTGGATTATCAAATTTAACATTATTTAAAGTAGGTGCTAAATCATTTAAAACATCATAATCAAAAATTTCATCGATATTATAGATTTCTAAAACACATACTCCCACTTCTTCTTTACCAGCACCAGTTAAAGCAAATAAAACATGAGTATTCATTTTAATTCCTTCAATAACTAAAAATTTATTATTATTGATTATCTTTTCTTCTACTTTATTTAAAGTGTAACCATCCAAGATCATAGTTTCTTTCATTTTTTCCAATTTGGTTGCTAAAGTAGCCATGGTTCCATCAATAATATATAGTGAAGCTCCCCAATTATCAGTTTTATCGCTAATATACATAGTATTTCCTTCAACTGTATATTTATAATTATCTGATAAGATAACATTATAACCACTTAGTTTTATTTTGCTACTAGTGGTGGCCATATTGCTTTCATTATTAGTTTTACACGTAGGACATTCATCACATCTATTAAAAACTGCAAAAGCAATTCCCGCTGCCACTAATAAAATAATGCTTAAAGCAATCCACATTGATGCTTTTTCGTTATCTTTTTCTAGCTCAACTTTATAGCTTGATTCTAATTCATATTGGAAATTTGGTTGATTTAAATCTACTTTTTCGCCACAAACATCACAAATATTACTATCATTTTTAATTAAAGTTCCACACTTTTTACAATTCATATCATAATCCTCACTTATTATTTTATAATTACTTTTTTATTATAACATTGATGATAAAAATTATCAATTTGAATAAATAATATTTTTTATTAAAATGCAACTACCCACGGATCATCAAAAGTACCCTGTTCCACTTGTACTATTTATATAAAATTTTATTAGCACTAAAATTTCCCACTACTATTATGCTCGCTATCTTAATTATTTATCAATTTAAAAGGCGCATAACTTTGTACCTTTTTAGCTATTAGATTATGTCTATATTCATAAAAAAAGTTTTAATTTATAAAAAATCTATTCTTGAGGTTTAATAATTTCTTTACCACCCATATATGGCACCAATACTTTAGGGATATTTATTGATCCATCTTTATTGTAATTGTTTTCTAAAAAGGCAATTAACATTCTTGGCGTAGCAACTACGGTATTATTTAATGTATGAGGATAATATTTACCATTCTCACCATTAATCCTAATTCCCAGTCTTCTTGCCTGAGCATCTCCTAAATTAGAACAGCTTCCTAATTCAAAGTATTTTTGTTGCCTTGGACTCCAACCTTCTATATCGACACTTTTAACTTTTAAATCTGCTAAGTCTCCACTGCAGCATTCTAAAGTTCTAACTGGAATATCTAGATTTCTAAAAAACTCTACAGTATAATTCCACATTTTATCATACCAAATCATACTTTCTTCTGGTTTGCAAAGAACAATCATTTCTTGTTTTTCAAATTGATGAACTCGATAAACTCCTCTTTCTTCTAAACCATGAGCTCCAACTTCTTTTCTGAAACAGGGAGAATAACTGGTTAAAGTTATCGGGAGTTTTTTTTCAGGAACTATTGTGCCAATATATCTGCCAATCATTGAATGCTCGCTAGTTCCAATTAAATATAAATCTTCTCCCTCAATTTTATACATCATATTTTCCATTTCAGCAAAGCTCATTACTCCACTTACCACTTCGCTCTTAATCATAAAAGGAGGAATACAGTAAGTGAATCCCTTATCAATCATAAAATCTCTAGCATAAGATAAAATTACTGAATGAAGTCTGGCAATATCACCAATTAAATAATAAAAACCATTACCACTAGTTTTTGATGAACTATCTTTATCCAAACCATTTAGTTTCTCCAAAATATCAGCATGATAAGGTATCTCATAATCCGGTATTTTAGGTTCACCAAACTTTTCTAATTCAATATTTTCAGTGTCATTTCTACCAATCGGTACTGTAGAATCAATAATATTGGGAATCATCATCATTATATCTTTAATTTCTTGTTCTAATTTCGTTTCCTTTTGTTCCAAATCAATTAACTCCAGATTAATATCTGCTACTTGATTTTTTATCATTGCCACTTCTTCTAATTTTTTATCACGAATTAATAAACCAATTTGATCACTTAATTTATTTCTTAAACCACGAAGATTATCTCCTTTTGTTTTCACCTGACGATATTCAATATCTAATGCCTCTACTTTATCAACTAAAGGTAGTTTTTCATCTTGAAATTTTTGCCTAATATTTTCTTTTACTAATTCTTTAGTTTCTCTTATTAAATTAATATCAATCATTATTATCACCATCTTAATTTTATCATATTTTAAAATAAAAGAGTAAAAAGATTAATTCATTACTCTTTTAAACATTTTTTCCAGTTCATAAACTGTAAAAGTGATAATTGTTGGTCTACCATGGGGACAGTTATAAGGATTATCACATTTAAATAATTCATTAACTAGATACTCCATTTCTTCTAAACTAATTTCATAATTAGCTTTAATGCTTAGTTTACATGCCAAGGTAATAGCAATGTTTTCATTAAATTTGACTTGATTAAAATCATTTCTTAAATCTACTATCAAATCAAATATCTTGTGAATAGATTCTTCCTCATAGCCTGTTTTTAACCAAGTGGGATGTTCTTTAACAATTAAAGTATTAATTCCAAAATCCTCAATTAAAAATCCCATATCAGTTAAATGCTTTATATTATCTTTAATAACTAAATATTCACTTTTAGGTAGTTCTATAGTTATTGGTATTAATAAAGATGTAGTATGAATTTCTCTATTTTCTAAAGCATTCATATATTTTTCATAGTTGACTCTTTCTTGAGCAGCATGCTGATCAATTAAATAAATTCCCTCCTCGTTTTGACAGACAATATAAGTTCCAAGAAGTAAAGCCACTGGATAAATAAGTTTTGTTTTGACTTCCTCCACTTTGATTTTATTAGATGTTTCTTCAACTGTCAGTTTTTCTTTGGTTTCACCAAAATTAAAATCTATTTGTTCTTTAGCAAGTGGAGGTTCTAAAACCGCAGTTTTTCTAGAATCACTAAAATTATAACTAACGGATTCCTCTTCTACTTTTAATATTTCATTAATTTCATTTGAAGTAAAAGCTTTATAATAAGCATCTTCTATTAAATTGGAGTTAGCCAGCGCTTCTTTAATTAAATCAGTTAATAGTTTAGTTAATTCATTCATTTTACTAAATTTAATATCTTGCTTGGTAGGATGAATATTAACATCAACTAAAGTTGGATCAGTAGCAATATTAATTATTACAATTGGAAATTTATTATCCGGTTTATGAGTATAATAAGCATCATTAATTGCTCTATTAAGTTCATTATTTCTTACTACTCTACCATTCACTAAAGCAATTAAATGATTACGATTGCTTTTTAAAATGCTTGGCTTGCAGATATAACCATTAATATCATAGTCATCATTACCACCTTTAATTGGTAACATATTAGAGCTGACATTATAACCATATATTTCATAAATAGTTTTAAGTAAATCCCCACTACCAGTAGTTTTTAAGACACTACGATTATTATTTAATAAACTGAATTTAATTTGCGGATGAGATAAAGCTATTTTTTCAATATAAGTAGTAATTAAGATTAGTTCCTCCTTAGCTCCCTTTAAATATTTTAATCTGGCTGGCGTATTATAAAATAAGTCTTTAATTAAAATGCTTGTTCCTTTACGAGCTTCACACTTTAAAGGCTGATCTATTTTGCCACCCATAATATTTATTTCAATACCGATATTATCCTGACAGGTTTTTAAGTTAACTATTGAGACGGCAGCAATACTGGGTAATGCTTCTCCTCTAAAACCTAAAGTATTAATAAAATACAAATCATCTTCTTTGGTAATTTTACTGGTAGCGTGTCTTAAAAAAGCCAGTTTGGCATCTTCTTCACTCATGCCAACACCGTTATCAGTTACTCTAATTTCTTTTAGACCACCCTCAACTAGAGTGATAGATATTTCAGTAGCAGATGCATCAATACTATTTTCTACTAATTCTTTTACTACTGAAGAACAACTTTCAACAACTTCACCAGCCGCTATTTTATTAGCCAGTTTTTCATCCATGATTTTAATATTATTCATAGTATTTTCCTTTCTCAAATAAGCCTTTTTTAGTCAATTTTTTAATAATTTTTCTTTCAACAAAACGATTTAAAGCAGTTATTTTTAAATCAATTAAACTAATTGGATTAACTAAAATACTAGTTATACCAATTCTATTAGCACCAAAAACATCAGTGATTAATTGATCACCAACAGCACAAATCTCTTCTTTTTTTAAACCATATAAACGCATTATTTTCAAATATTTGCCTTTTAAAGGTTTCTTGGACATTGTTGAACAATCAACACATAAAATATTTTTAAATGGCTCTAGTCTTTTGGCATGACTGTTAGACATAATAACTATTTTAAAACCTAAGTCCTTAATACTTTCAATTAAGTCTTTGGTCTTTTTATCCGGTACTGATTCAGTAACTGGTGCTAATGTATTATCTAAATCAAATAAGATACATTTAATACCCTTTAAAATAAGTTTTTTATAATTAATAGTAAATATGCTTTCAGCATATATATCGGGAATAAAATAATTTAACATAATTACCTCCATGCTTCTATTTAATTATATACTAAATATATTGATTTTACAAAAGAAAAAGCATCGTCAAAGTTATTCCTTTAAATTACGGTTTTAAAATTTTTACTTAAGCTTGCTTTCGGATTATTGAATATTTTTATCTTAAATATCTATAGTTATATTAAGGAAGTGTAAATTTTGTTATTTAATATTTTAAATTTAATCAAAGACCTCCTGTTTTTTACTGGCAGTTATTCAGTAAGTGTCTTTCCTGATCCTTTAAGTAAAGAAGAAGAAGAAAAATATATTGCACTAATGTTGGTCGGCAATAAAGATGCCCGAAATAAACTTATTGAGCATAATTTAAGATTAGTTGCTCATATTGTTAAAAAGTTTGAAACAAAAGAAACTTCTAATGATGATTTAATCAGTATTGGAACTATTGGTCTCATTAAAGGAATTGATTCTTATAACAATAATAAAAAAACTAAAATAACTACCTATGCTGCTCGCTGTATTGAAAATGAAATCTTAATGTACTTTAGAGCAAATAAAAAGAATATCAATAATGTTAGCTTAAATGATTCTATTGGTTATGATAAGGATGGTAATGAAATAAATTTAATTGATGTTTTAAAAGACAGTAATAAAGATTTAGCATTAGATATTCATACTAAAAATAATATTGCTCTTCTAAAAGAATATATTAGTAATTTAAATGATCGCGAAAGAGATATTATTGTCAAAAGATATGGCTTAAATAATATGAAAGAAATGACTCAAAAGGAAATAGCAGCCAATATGCGTATTTCCAGAAGTTATGTCTCAAGAATTGAAAAAAGAGCAATTACTAAAATATTAAGAGACTTCATTAAAAGCAAAAATGATTTTTAACCAATGCATTTTTGTTCTTGAATTAACTCTTTATCTTGTAAATTATTAAATAAACTTTCAATTGTAATTTCTTCTTTTTCTGACAAATTTTTAAACATATTAGCCATTGTTGGAACATCGCTATTTTCAATTAAATTACAATATTCTTTTTTTGTATCTCTGGAAATGATTACGGGAGCTTTATTATGTTTAAACAAATGGTAGGCAAGTAAAATTCTAGCCGTTCTGCCATTACCATCTTCAAAAGGATGGATATGAAGAAATCTGATATGAAATGCTGCCTCTATTTCAAATAAGCGCTCATCACTGTCACAAAGAGCTATTTGATAATTATAATCATCTATTAAATACCACAAATCCATTCTGATATTTTTAGGATTACTACGGGGTACTTTTGAGCCGTTTACTTCAATAGCTGTCGTTCTAAATCCTGCAATATCACCCCCGGTAATTTTTGAAACTAAATCGCATACGAAAGCAGTGAAGCTATAATGATCAAGGTCTTCATCTTTGATATTATCAATCATAAATCTAATAGCTTCCAATTGATTAAATATTTCCATCACTTGAAAAGTATTAGCTAAGTCATCATTAATTCCTTCCAGTTCCAAAGAGCCAAAAGCAAATCGATATTTTAAAGTATCAAGATATTGTTTTTTAAATTCTGGATATTTTTTTAATTTATCAAACATATTGATCTCCTTAATATATTTATTATATCATTTTAGTATTTAATTTTCCAAATACTTTTTTTTGTATATTCTAATACTTTACCTAAAATTTCATCATCTGCTCTTAAATCAACTAAAGGTTCTATTAATTCGTCAGGCATTTTTTTAGCTTTTAATAGTCTGTGAATATATTCAATTTCATTAAAATCTATGTTATCTTTGTCAAAATCTAAATCAAAAAGCAACTCTAAAAATAGCAAACTTAATTCGCCATAGGTATTACTTTCATGCTCTGGGGATTTTTTTTCTAAATAAATTGTACTCTTGCCATCAACATCAATAATTTGAGGATTTAGGGTTAAAGAAACTAAAATATTACTATGAGATAGTAACTTGGCAAACTCGCCAGTTGATTTATTAGATAAATCCATATGATAAATATAATTATCACAAAGCTCTCTAACATATATTCTAACTTTTTCTAATAGTTTAATTTTATATTCAGCAGGAAGTGACTCCCATATTTTATGTAGTTCAAAATAACATTTAAAATATTTTAAAACACAGCCAAGAAAGCGGTAATAATTACCACCATCTAAATAAAGAGGTGCCAACGGCAAAGAAGTATGTTTAATGTTTTCCTGTCTTAGACTAGCTTTTTCAATAGCTGCTGCCGAATATAACCTTACTCCCTCCATGTCAATGTAACGAGTAGTCATAATTTCCACTTCAGCTGGTTTAATATGAATTCCTTTTTTAGCTATTCTAACTCCATCCTGATCTATAATCCCGTTAACTACAGGAGTATTTAAAGTCACAACTCCAGCATGTTTATATATTTTAAATAATAAACCTTCGCCAGCATTATAAACATGAGCTTCTTTACCCTCGCCGATTTTTCTTTTTTTTATATTTTCTAATTGTTTTTCAGTTATATATACCGCTTTCATGTTTATCCTTAATCTATTTTCTCTTGGAAATAATTTATATTATAAACTATCAAAAAAAAATAGTCAAATTTGACTACTTGTTTTT
>CAYTSB010000005.1:0-11292 GCA_964440405.1 uncultured Muribaculaceae bacterium | reverse complement strand
GTTGCATCACAAATTACATAAGCAGGCATATTTTGCCATTTATCTTCTGGATTTTTATTTAACTTAAAAATAGAATCCAGTTTTAATTTTATTTGCTCTTTACTAAATGGTTTAGGTATATAATCTATAAAACCTTGATTCAGATATTTTTCTTTTGCTCCGGCTACTGCATCAGCCGTTAAAGCAATAACTGGTGTTGAAAAATCTGACATTTCTTTTAGTTTTTTCATAGCTGTCTCACCACTCATGACTGGCATCATGATATCCATTAAGATTAAGTCATAGCTATTACCACTATTAATTTTATCTAAGCATTCTTGACCATTCTCACATTCTTCAATAATTAAATTCAAAGATTCAAGACTTCTTCTAGCCACCTTAATATTTAATTTATTGTCATCTACTATTAAAACTTTTTTATTATCATAGCTACTATTTAATTTATTAGTAATTTCAACTGTATTTATTATTTGTGTATCAGTTAAAGGTTTACTCATCCTACCTATTTTTTGAGGGATCTGGACTATAAATATTGATCCTTGGCCAAATTGACTTTGAACATTAATATTGCCACCCATTAACTCTATTAAATGCTTGGTAATTGCTAAACCCAAACCCGTTCCTTCAGTAGTTGAATTTTTTTCGACATCTAACCTTTCAAATTTAGTGAATAATTTTTGAATATTTTCAGGTTTTATTCCCCTACCGGTATCCTGAACACTAATTATTAACATACAATTTTGATTTTTATTTATACATCTGGCTGTTAATAAAATATTTCCTTTGTCAGTATATTTAATTGCATTGGTAATCAAATTATTTATTATTTGTTTAATATGGGGTTTGTCACCAATTAATTCATAAGGTATATCGCTTGCTATATTAGCTTTAAGTTCAATTTCCTTGTCACTAATTCTAGAACTATTTAATTTAATTAAAGTATCAATTTCATTCCTTAAATTATATGGTATCTCAACTATTTCCAGTTTTTGACTTTCAATTTTATTAATATCAATAATATTACCAACTATTTCAAGAAGTGTATTAGAAGCAGTTACTATATCATTAGCATCTTCTTTTATATCACCCGGTAATTCCTGATGACAGGCAATATTTTCACTTAAACCAACAATTACATTTAAAGGGGTTCTTATTTCATGACTCATACTTGATAAAAAATCACTTTTAGCCATATTAGCCTGTTCTGCTTCTGATTTAGCGATATTTAATGTTGCAATCATTTTTAAATCAGGATTTTCTATTGTAAAATACATTAATGTAATAACAATAGTAATAATGGAACTATGTAATAATACTTCTGGAAATATCACTTGAATAATAGCTGAAATTAATAAAAGTACAATAAAAACTAAGGCCGGCAGTTTTTTTGAAGCTTTTAATGTTTTAAAATTAATTATAAAATTAATTATTATAATCAAACAATAAATAAGAATAGTCGCCAAAAAAATATTATATCCTATACCAAATACATTAGTAACTGTTCCATTTTGGTTAAAATTATAGTTGATAGGGAAAAATATAATTAATATTGAAGCCAAACTGTCCCATATTATTAAAGATGTCATTATTTTTTTAATATATTTATTATTTACTATATGCAAGTTATAATAAACAAAGAGCATCCCCCATAAAGCAAAGGTAATTAAATATGTTTTTTTCAAAATGATCTTTATTAGTCTAAAAGTATCATATGGCATAATCGCGCCAATAATTTCAAGCATTAAAAATATAACGGTAATAATTATAATCCAAGAGAATATTTTGTTATCAATATTTTCTAATCTTTTTTTAGAAAAATAAAAAGATCCTAAAATAGCAATAAAAACAAAGCAACTTAAAGATATATATACTATTGGATTTATCATTTAATACACCTTCTTATTATTTATTATATCATAAAGTTTTAAAAAAACAGACATTTTATTGTCTATTTTTTTGTGGATATTTAAATCTTAATCTCGCAACATTTTTATTTGTTTTTTCGTATTCTTCATTATCATCTGCTTCTAATTTTCTATAATCAGTTTTACCAAATGCTGTTGAAGGTAAACTATCATAATGTAACTCATAAGTAGCTATTTCGTAAAATGTATATAATTCCTCAGTTGCTGCATCTATTTTTTTGACTAATTTTTCAAAAACTTCCAACAACTCTTCATCAGATAATTTATAATAACTATCTTGTAAAACAATATGACATGATGGCCTTTTACTAACTTTTTCATCAGATATTGCAACAACACAGCATTCTTTTATTTCTTCAAACCTATTAATTATATTTTCTAATAATGTAGCAAAAACTTTACCATCTTGAGTTCTTATGATTCTAGCTTCTCTAGTGAAGAACCATAATTTTCCATCTTCATCTCCCCAACCTTGATCACCAGTTTTAAAAAACCTTTTACCATTAATATTTATAAACACCTGTTCATTTAAACACTCATCTTCTCCAATATATCCTTGCATAAGTTGGTCGCCGGCAATACATATTTCTCCAATATTATATTTATCGTTTTCATTTTTTCCAAAAGGTAAAATTTCATTGGTTTTAGGGTCTACTATTAAATATTCAGTTCCTGGAAGCGGAATACCACAACAACCATATTTTTTTTCGTCGCCATCAAATTTTATATTATTTATAACCCCACCAAATACTTCATTTAAACCATAACCATAGTTTGTCGTAACCTCACAGCCATGTTCTTTTAATGTTTCATCAGTTTTTTTATCCTCTTCGGCAGTCCACGCTTCACCACCATGATTCATTGTTTTAATAAAACTTAAATCTTTGCCTTCTAACTTAGGATTATCAATAACTGTTTTAACAAATGCTGGGACAGTAAAGTAGTGATTTGCTCTAGTTTTCAACATAATATCTACAAATTCTGCTTTATCATAGCTGGCGATAATATGGCTAAGCATATTATAATATCTAGACACATGTATTCCAGAAAATGACCAACCTGCGAGTGGTGGAATCAAGTGTAAATGGGTATCACCAGGTTTTAAATCAAAAGGCATATGCCTTAATTTATAAATAAAAGAATTTATATTGCTATCAGTTACTGCAATTCTTTTTATTGGACCTGTAGTACCTCCGGTATGAACAATAACAGAAGTTCTATCATCCTCATAACTTAATATATGTAGTTTTTCACTTCTATAATATGTCCTTATAAAATCTGGCCAACTTATAAACTTGGAATCAATATTTTTGTCAATATGATATAACAATTTGGCGTTGAAACGTTGATCTATGCTATATGTTTCTAATTCTCTTAATTTTTTTTGAATTAAACTTTCTTTTTCTGCTTCTTCTCTGGTTAATATTTTTTTAGCCTGCCTACTTTGAAGAATTGTATTCGAGCCTAATAACATAGTCATATATTTTAAATCTGTAATAAAACCAAATGAATCTCTTAAAGAGTTAACAATAACTTTTTCAACATTTGTCCCTTTTATTGCCTCTCTCATTAATCCATATAAAACATCCGAAACAATAATATGTTTTATATTATTTTCATTTATATATTTTCTTATTAAAGCAGGTGTCATTCCTTTAGGATTAAACCATTCAGAAACCGCTCCTATATCATTTAAAGCATAAAAAGAATAAAACAATTCTGGAGTATTTAGCATAAAGGCAAATACTATGTCTCCTTCTTTTATTCCCATATTTTTAAATGCAATTGCAGCTTCTTCTCTTTTCTTATGAAATTCTCCTACTGTAATTACTTTACCATAGTAGTTTAAAGATTTAGATGTGGCATCAAAATATGGTGATTCCAAAACAAATTGACTTAGAGTTTTTTTAGAATATTCATTATCATATTCCATATCAGTGGGCCAATATTTTTTGTATAATTCTATATTTTCCATATTTTCTCCTCTTCGCTTATAGTATATATTGGAAAATAATGGTATTCAACAATTTTTGTTAATTATAAGTATCAAATGTGATACAAAAAAGAAAGTTTTCTATAAAAAACTATCGATAAAATCGATAGTCTAGTCCTAATTATCAATTACTTCATCCATCTGCTCAATCATTTCCAACTGATTCTCAATTTCATGTTTAATTCGTTTTTTATAATTTTCTATCTTTCTTTTTAAGAAAAGCATTTCATTATCAATCTTTTCCGATCTTAATAATGCATCATTAATAATTCGAGATGCATTCTTTTTAGCATCAGTTAATACGGTAGTACTCTCCTCTTGAGCCATTTTCTTAATTCTATTAGAAGCATCTTCGGCAACTAAAATAGCTTTATTTAGAGTGTTTTCCATACTTTCAAAGCGAGTTAAACGATTACGAAGTTCATTAATTTCATTATCTTTTTGTTTTAGATTATTAAGCACGTCTTCATATTCTTTAACTACATCACCAACAAACTTATTAACTTCGTATTTATCATACCCGGAAAAACTTGACTTAAATTTTTTTATTTGCATAAGACACCTCTAGACATATTACCAGTCTATTTCATCTTCTATACTGTCTTTATCTTTATTCTTTTCATCTTCTTCAGTTATTTTACCTTGAACACTAACATTTTTAGGAGCACATAAATAAATGCCGTTACCAATTTTTTGTAAATCTCCACCTATAGCATACAATGTTCCGGTCAAAAAATCAATTATTCTTTTGGCCTGGGCTGAAGTTACTCTTTTTAAATTAACTACTACACTATTACGATTTTTTAAGTGATCAGCAATTTGTTGACTTTCTGAATAAGCTCTTGGTTCTAACAAAATCATTTGACTGCCACACTTACTAGATCCTTTTAGTGCTTCATCATCACTCAAATTATAGTATTCTTCTTCAAGATTGCTTGTTTCTATATCTTCACTGTTAAATATTTTTTGAAATAAGCCCATAAATTAGACCTCCTTAAAATTTATATCTCCACTACTATGTAATTGTAGCAAATTATAATTGATTTTTCAAACTATTTTGAACAAAAACATCTTTTTAGAAAGATATCTTTGATTTTAGATAGTTCTCAATCTCATTTATCTTAATAATTTCCTGTTCCATTGTATCTCTATTTCTAATAGTTATAGTATTGTTTTTAATGGTTTCATCATCAACAGTTACTGCATAAGGAGTTCCAATGGCATCTTCACGACGATACCTTTTACCAATGGAAGCGGTATCATCATAAATAGTCATAAAGTTTTTCGCTAAGTCATTATATATTTCTAAAGCTTTTTCGCTATGATATTTTTTAACCAAAGGTAGTACTGCTACTTTATACGGTGCTAAAAAGGGGTGTATTTTCAACACTTCTCTAGTTGTTCCATCAGGTAAATCTTCTTCAACATAACTTTCAAAGAGAATAGCTAGAATAGTTCTTCCTACACCATAAGTTGATTCAATAATATAAGGAATAAATTTTTCATTGGTTTCCTGATCTAGATATTCCATTTTTTCACCACTATATTCCTGATGACGAGTTAAATCATAGTTAGTACGATTATGAGTACCATTTAATTCTCCCCAACCAAAAGGAAACTTATATTCAATATCACAGGCAGCTTTAGCATAATGAGCTAATTTTTCATGATCGTGATATCTTAAATTCTCTTCTTTAATACCTAAATCTATATAGAATTTCTTACCATATTCCTTAAAATAATCATATAATTCCTGATCAGCGCCTTCTTTACAAAAGGTCTGATATTCCATTTGTTCAAATTCAATAGTTCTAAAAACAAAGTTTCCAGGAGTAATTTCATTTCTAAAAGCTTTGCCAATCTGACCAATACTAAATGGTAATTTGGCTCTCATACTTCTTTGAACATTTAAAAAGTTAACATATTCTCCCTGAGCATTCTCCGGTCTTAAATAAATAACACTTTTAGAATCTTCAGTAACTCCCCGGTAAGTTTCAAACATTAATTTAAATTGTCTGATATCAGTAAAATTAGTTTTACCGCATTTAGGACAAGAAACTTTATTTTCTTTAATAAATGAAACCATTTCCTCATTAGTCATGGCATCCCCTTTAGAACTACCGGTAAAATCATTAATTAAGTTATCAGCACGATATCTTTTTTTACAACTCCTGCAATCAATTAACGGATCAGCAAAAGAAGCTATATGACCACTTGCCTCCCATACTTTAGGGTGCATTAAAATAGCTGCATCCACTTCATAAGCATTGGGTCTTTCCTGAATAAATCTTTTACGCCAAGCATCCATAATATTATTTTTAAGTTTTGTTCCTAAAGGACCGTAATCCCAGGTATTAGCAAGACCGCCATAGATTTCGCTACCCTGAAAAATAAAACCATAGGTTTTTGAGTAACTGACTAATTCATCCATATTTAATTTTTTCATAATATCACTTCTTACTTTAAATTATATCTTAATAATTAAAATTTAACAATTCATTTCCTTAAACTTGTTAAAAAAGATTTGCTATATAAATATAATCCAGTATATTTATCGTAGTAATCATCTAATAATTTATTAATTTTCATACTAATATCAAAACTAATATCAATTTTAGAAATACTATTTATATCAACATAATAATACATTCTGAGCATTTTTATTACTTTTTGATTAATTATTTCTTCGGTAGTGCGACACTTACCACAAATATAACCACCTTCTAAGTAATCTAAAGTAACAATATTATCTTTACTGCCACATTTAACACATTTATTTAATTCTAAGGAGACTCCTAAGTAATCCAATAGTTTTAGTTCTAGTATATTAGTAATTATTAAAGGATTTAATCCTTCTTCTATTTTTAAAATACCAGTTATATAAAGATTATAAATATTTTTATCTTCATTTTGTTTATAGATTTGAGTTACCAGTTCCGTAATATAAGTTAAATAACCCATTAAAGTGATATCACTTTTAATATTAGATAAATTATTAACCGGATCAACTGAAATTAAGGTTGAGAGTTTTTTTTCTTTGTAATAGACATTAAAAACTCCATACGTAAATCGCATGGTAAAAACTCGGCATTTATTTTTAGGACTTTTAGCTCCTTTGCAAATAATACCGATAATGCCCTTTTCTTTAGTATATACATTAATAATTTTACTTGTTTCACCGTAAGCTACTTCACTGATGATAATGCCTTCCACTTCTATAATCATTTTACTTATCCAATCTTTTATATTGCAAATAATGTTCTATTTTACCGGTTTTTTTAAATAACTCCCAAGCTTCTTTTTTAGTCATATTACTTAGTCCTTTCTAATTATATACTGAGTAATATTTTTACTTCTTATTCAAAATCTTTAAAACCTAATAAAGCTAGTTGTTTATCTTTATCACGCCATTTGCGAATTGTTTTAACATATAATTCTAAATATACTTTTTTATTAAAGTATTCTTCGATATCTTTTCTGGCTCTAGTACCAATTGCTTTGAGCATATCCCCTTTTTTACCAATGATAATTTTTTTAATAGAATCTCTTTCAACAATAACATCAACCATAATATTAACAATGTCTTTTTTTTCTTCAACCAAAGTTGTAAAACATGTTACGGCATAAGGGACTTCTTTTTCAGTGAGTTCTAAAACTTTTTCTCTAACAAATTCACTAATCATAAAGTTTTTACTATTAGTTGTTTTAATATCACTGTCAAAATATTTCATATCATCTTTCAAATGGGTTTTAATAACTTCCAACAATCTTTTAATATTATCTTTTTTAATTGCTGATAATGGCACAATATCTGAAAAAGGATAAGAATCTTTACACTGATCAATTTTAACGAGTAACTCTTCATCACTCATTTTATCAATTTTATTAATTACTAAAATCACTGGTATATCTTTATCATGCAATTGCTCTAAAATAGCTTTTTCCTGAGGTCCAAAAATATCGCTGCCATCAATTACAAATAAAATAGCATCAACATCATTCATTAAAGAAGTTGCTTGTTTATTTAAAAATTTACCTAATTTATTAGCTGCTTTATTAATTCCTGGAGTATCAATAAAAACGATTTGATAATCGTCTTCATTGTAAATTCCCTGAATAATATTTCTAGTTGTTTGGGGTTTAGTAGATGTAATGGCTATTTTAGAATTAATAATAGCATTTAATAAAGTACTCTTTCCAGCATTAGGTCTGCCGATTAAACTAACAAATCCACTTTTCATTTCAAATCCTCATCATTAAATGGCTTAGGGCATAAATCCAAAACCGAATAACTTTCTTTTTGACCTTCTTTGTTCATTAAAATTACTTGCGCATCATTTGTAAAGAACTCACTAATGACCTGTCTGCAAATAAAACATGGGGTTGCCACTTTATCACTATCCACCATCACATACAATTCTTTAAAGTCCCCTTTTTGATAGCCATTTGTAACTGCATTTAAAATGGCATTTCGCTCCGCACAAATTGTTGCTCCATAACTGGCATTTTCAACATTTACCCCTTTAAATATTTCATTATTATGAGTAACAACTACTGCTGCCACTTTATAATTAGAATAAGGGGCATAAGCTTTTTCTAATAATTCTTTTAATATTTGTTCCATAATTCCACCTACCTTGTAATTCCTGTTTCAATTAATATCTTATCTTGTAAATCAAACATTATTTTTTCATCTTCTACTACCTCATGATTATATCCCAATAAATGAAGTAAGCCATGAATACTTAAAAATGATAATTCCCTTTTTTCACTGTGATCATATTCCTTAGCCTGTCTAATCATTTGAGGAATGGAAATATAAATATCTCCTAGTAAATTTTGATTCTCAAAATGAGCCTCATCTCTAAAAGCGAAAGAAATGACATCTGTAACTCGATCTTTGTCACGAAAATTTTTGTTTAGTTTTTGAATATAATCATCGTCTACAAAGATAATTGAAAAACTAACATTTTTAATATTTAATTTAGTTAAACTATAATTTAATATCTTCTTTAAATAAGAATAGTTTTTATAACCATATAAGTCATTGATAATAATTTCATTCATTGGAGCCACCCAAAATTAATAATACCTAGGAAATATAGAATAATCCCCAGAACTGCTACAATACAAATTAAATTATATAAAAAATCATTTTGGAATAATCCCGGCAAATGCTTTTTAATAGCAGATAAGCCAATAAATAAAAGAAAGCCTAAAATACTGCCGATAGTATTCAAAATTATATCATCAATATCAAATGCCCTACCGATTTTTAATTGAACCAGTTCAATGCTTAAAGATGTAATTAATGTTACAAAAGTAATTGGGCCTAAACTTTTAGCATTGATATACGAAGAAATAAAATAACCAAACGGAATAAAAATTAGAATATTGCCAACCACATTACTAAAAAATTCTTTGGAATTTAAACTATATCTTAAGATTTCTCTAAAAGGAATTAAATTAAAGCCACTTCCTTGTAAATCAGTTGTTGTAACTAATTCGAATAATATTAAAAGATAGACAATAAAAAGCAAAGTTAAAACCTCTTTGTATAAAACAAGTTTCTTACCATTTAATCGTAGATAAAATAACCTAGTTGCAATCAAAACCACAATAAAAACAATTAACATTGGCCAGATTCCATTCATTATTTTTACAATTATATTATTCATTTAATCAACCCTTTTCATTGGTATACAAGGGAAGTACTTATAATTTCTTTTACTGCTACAAATACCTCTAATGTAATTGTACTATCATTTAACTCTTTTTTCAAAACATTTTGTGAAATAATTGCTTCTTTTTCTTTTAATTTGGTTTCAATACTAGCTATTACTTTATTAACAGCGATTTCATAAGCTTCTTTTTCTTGATAACGATGAAGCTTGATAGTTATTTGATGCTCTTTTATCAGATATAAATTATCATCAAATAATTTAAATAGTTTTTTCTCTTCACTAAGATAATTTTTATATTTACTTTTAAATATTTTATTGTTTTTATATTGGAAATTATACCAGATTTTGCCGGTTTTAATTTGTTCCTGATAATCTAAAGGTAAAGAAACCGTTGCCATATACCAAACTTCACCGTAAACAGTTCCTTCAGCACAAACTGAAGAAGTCACTTCGTTATTATAGATAATATCTCCTGAAATTAAAATATCACCTTTATTAACATAATCATTATTTTCTAATATTACTTCCCCATTACTATGAACTATTTCTTTAATGATAGCAGCCTTTTTAGCTACAATATGACATTTATTATCATCTTTTGCTGCAGGATTGAGTTTTCTTTCTTCTATCCTTATTTCATAACTCATTCCTTTACTAATAATTTCTAACCACTCTATTTTATCTTTATGAGTATTGATTATCTGATTTTTAATTTTTTGCAGGGTATTATAGTTTTTTTTAAATGATAAATTCTTTACACCATTGTTTTCCAGTTCAAAATAAATTAATCTTCTTAAATCGCTATTGGAATGAATTACTTTAATTTCAACAATGAAATTAGTAAACAGATACATAAAGCAAATAATTAAAATTAAAGATAGATAGATCAAACTATTTTGTTTAACATTATTAATAACAAAATTAATTCCTAGATCACTTATTTTTTTTATTTGATAGTCTTTAGATAAATTTAAAATCTTAGAATAATCATCTTTTAAACATTTAACAGTTATTAAATCATTTTTTAAATAGTTTATTTCTTTTAAATAAATCTTGTTGTTTAAACATTTTTTAAGAAAAAAATTAGGATATTCACCAGATATCTCAATTAAAAGATAATTATTTCTCATAATAAACTCCAATATTATTAACTGTACCTTTAATTAACAATTCCTTTTCTTCCATTTTAATTATTTTTAAATTCTTACCAATAATCATAATACTAAAATCTTCAAAAGTTATTTTAATCTCCTGATCATTAAAAATAGGAATTAAAAAATAATTAAAAATATAAATATTATCTTTATAAAAACCAATAAAATAATTACGATCATATAAAAAATTTTTAATATTATTTAACATATTCATAATAGATTATATTAAAAAAAGACTTAAATAAGTCTTAGTTTCTACTATGTTTTCTAGCATTTTTGATTTGTTCTTTTTTTTCGTTACGCTTTTTAACGCCAGGTTTTTCGTAATGTTTATGCTTTTTTAGCTCAGAAGGGACTCCACTTCTTGCCACTTGAACTTTAAATCTTCTTAAAGCTCCATCAATATTACCATTTCTGACTTCTACTTTTGTCATGTTTCTCCCTCCCTTCAATTACAAAAAAATTATAACACTTTACTCTTATTTTGTAAATATGATTTATTATAAATAAATATGCGACTAAAAAACAACAATCCA
>CAYTSB010000004.1:0-34724 GCA_964440405.1 uncultured Muribaculaceae bacterium | reverse complement strand
CAAAAATCAATTGTGTTCTCATTTAATTTGTACAATTTAGTGTTGACAATCCACTTTTATGAGTTAATTCAATTTTTTTCATAATTACCTCTATGCTATTCTTTTCCACATATAAACAACTAAATATGGTGGTAAAGTTGAAGTACTTCCGGTACCACCTGGAGTTGTACTTGCAGTATCGCCATATATTTGAACTCCTTCGTTTAAAGCTGTACTATATGTATAGCCCGCTCCACTGTCGGCTTTTCTTTCGTTGGGCGTATATGATACTCCGGTTTTAGTTCTATATCTTGTTCCGTTGGTACCGGCGAAATTGATAGCAGCATATAAACTGCCATAGCTATGACTATGGGCTGAAGAAGTATGAGTGTGATTAGCACTTCCTCCGGTAGCACCATTATTATAAGTGTCACCACTGCCTAATAAAAATCTATCTTTAAGCTGAGTCCAGTTACCACCAAATAAGGTTGCCGGATTAACGCTGCTTACTGATAAATAAATGCTCCCAATCGGATAAATTAAATTACATATGGCTTCATTATCCATTAATCCAGAAGAATTATTGCTAGTAATACTGTTTACTGTTAAATTACCATTACTATCTAAACTAAAATTATCATTGTTAGAAGATATACTATCAATACTAATATTGTTTACTTCTAAATTTAAATCATCTTCATTTTTAGTAAATGCATCTTTAAAATAAATATCATCTAAGGTAAATTCATTAGTGCTATTTAATTTATTATCACAATATATAGCGTTATTTAGCAACACTTTATTTTCAAAGTTATTCTTAGGATAAATTAAATCAATGCTAGCATTTAGATAGTTTGTATATATATAATTGGTTCCTTCGAATAATGTAATAGGGATATTTTCTAATTCTTCAACTATAATATCATCCATAATATAATCTGATGTCCCATCATTACCAATTGCTCTATTAACAACTGCAGTCATTATAATATCGTTATTTTTAATTTTAACTGTTTGAACTAATTCATCTCCTACTTGATTATAATATTTTAAGGGGTTTCCTAAATTAAAAACATATTGTTTTCTTTCTGATGTGGGATTACCTGACGATTCTTTATCTACATAAATAATCATCTCATCTCCACTTGGAGCAACTGTATTTGCTCCCATTGTCACTTTAAGCTCCAATAATACAGCATTAAGTGAATTTTGTAAGTTTATTTCATTTATTCCACTTACTATTTGATCTGTTAAATTCATTATTTCACTTTCCTTTTTTTCTTTTAATAATTTGTGTGGTTTTTTAAATCAAGATAATATCCCTAAATATTTTCTCCAATAAAAAAAGCATTTATGTTTGAAGTGCTTTTTATAACCACTTTTTAATATCTTTTAAATTCATGGATTAAAAGATATTGTTTTTTTAATATAAAATCCTCCTTTCATCATATTATATTAAGTAAAAGAAAAAGACGTATTTGCATACGCCTTAAAAGTTAACAATTTTTATTTTATGATCCGTTTTCTTGTGAAATAACTAGTTTTTTAACTTCACTTGTAATAGTGGGTTCGTCCCATTCCAGCGCTTGTAGTTGTCTTCTAAAATTAACAAATATAACAAAAAACAAATAATACATACTTCCTGATTCAGTTATTCTAACATTATAAGTAGACATACTGAATGGATTTTCAAAATTGTTTTTATTTTTCTTAAAAGTTATTACTATTTCGCCATTAATTTTACTAATAGTTAAAACACTTGCTAAATTATAAGGATCATAATCTTCACTATGCCAACTAATTACACCATTAGTAACTAAACCACTTATTTTTGCATCTTCTTGATATTGAGCCCGCTCTTTTTTCTTTTCAAGTTTTAATTTTTTTATCGCTTCGGGAGATTTATTGCGAATATCTTCCTCTTTTAAAGGAAATATATTCCCTTCTATAACATCCTGATATAATTTGTTAAATAATGTAAAAATATTGCCATCATCTTCTCTTATTGTAAAAGTTATATCTGAATCATTTTTAAAATGGTTGATTTCTGGATACCAGCATAAATCGGGCAAATTATTCCTGGCAATCATAAAAGATTTGGTTTCATCAGAAATTCTAATATCTGGAGAAATGCCATTGCCTATTTTTTCTACCTTTATCATTTAAACCTCTTTGTGATTTATTATCCTAACATAATTTATATATGCTGTAAAGCAAAAAGCTCTATATTTTTAAAAATATAGAGCTCGAAAATAACTTTATTAACGTTTTGAGAATTGTGGAGCTCTACGAGCTTTCTTTAATCCGTATTTTTTTCTTTCTTTTATTCTTGGATCTCTAGTTACTAAACCATTTGCTTTTAAAACTTTACGATATGAACTATCGCTAGCTACATCTGCATCATAAGCTAATAATGCTCTAGTTATTCCTAAGCGAATAGCACCAGTTTGGCCTGAGAAACCTCCTCCTTTAACAACTACTTCAACATCAAATTTATTTTCGTTTCCTGTAGCTACTAGAGGTTGTTTTAAATCCATTATTAATACTGCAAAAGGCATATATTCTTCTACCTTTAAACCATTAATAGTAATGTTGCCTTTCCCTGGCATTAATTTTACTTGGGCACTTGAACGTTTACGACGACCAGTACCAATATAAAAATCTTTCTTACTCATTGTTTCCTCCTAAATTTCCAAAGTTTCTGGTTTTTGAGCGATATGTTTATGTTCAGATCCTCTATAAACAAAAAGTTTTGTATACATTTGCTTACCAAGTCTTCCTTTAGGAAGCATTCCTTTTATAGCTCTTTCAACCATTTCTTCTGGATATTTTTCTTTCATAACTGCTGCAGTTCTTTCTCTTAATCCTCCTGGATATCCACTATGATTATAATATATTTTTTTATCAAGCTTTGCTCCAGTTAAATTAATTTTCTCCGCATTGATAACAATTATATAATCGCCACAATCAATATGAGGAGTAAATGTTGCCTTGTGTTTTCCTTTTAAGATTGTTGCTGCTTTTGAAGCAAGTCTTCCTAAATTTTTATCAGTTGCATCAATTACATACCATTTTCTCTCAACTGTTTCTTTTTTTTGCATAAATGTGTTCATAAATATTTCCTTCCTTTACTAATTTTTTTATATTTTCCCAGGATATAAAAAAAATTCGTAAATAAAATGTACCATTAAAAATTATATGCAATTAATTGGAAAATGTCAATTAAAATCGGCATATTTTACTATCTTTCATTGACATTACGATATATTTCTTTCATTAGTTCATCAATCTCATCATATTTTTTTATTTTATGAGCTTGATCATTACAACCGATTATAAATTTTATAATTGGAGGTATGTCAAGATATTTAGAAGTTTTTTTGTCATATAATATATCTTTGCTACCTTCTAATTTGATTTTATAATTCATAGTTATAATTATTTTATCTACAATATCAAAGTAAAAGTTAGCATTATTACTAATAATTATTGTTGTTAATTTTAGTCTTTTAATAAGTTTTTTTAGCTCTGTTTGTTCTTTATGAGATAAATAGTTATCTATTTGATTTAATATCAGAACTTTTGGTTCTATTGCCAAAATAGATGCCAGCATTACTTTATACTGCTCAGCTGATGATAAATTAAAAGATTTTTTTTCCAAATAAGTGGAATCTAAACCCACTAAATTCAAAGATTCCTTACATTTATTTAATTTATCTTTTAGTTTTAGGATTTTTAAATTAAGTAGAATTTCGTTTTTTACTGTCAAATTTTGTAGATAGTCATAGGAATTTCCAAAAATATAACCTATTTGCTTCTGAATCTCTTTTATTTGATTTTTAGTTGTTTTATTTGTTAACATATAGTTATCAAGAACAATACTTCCCTCTTCTGGCTTAATGAAGCCAGTAATTAAGGAAGCGATTATTTCTTTGGTGGCATCACCCGAAATTGCTGTTACAGTATGCTTATTTATTTTAAAACTTAAATTTTTAATTTCCTGATAACAAATATTACTGAATTCTATTTCCATATGTCACCAATCATCTTTTCTTCATTGTCATAAATTTTATCAATTAAATCATAAATATTAAGTTGAATAGATAAGTTAATTATAAAGGGTAAATTTAATCCGAGCCTTTTTAAAGATTTTTCTTCTTTATATATAATTTCCTTTTTATTATTTAAAACTATCTCATTATTATTAAATAAAACGACATTATCTCCAAATAAAATATCTTCTATATTTTTAGTAATTATAATCGCTGTATATTTATTTTTATTTAAGTAATTGATTAATTTTGTTTTTTCCTTTAAAGTTAAAAAAGAAAAAAGATTATCAATTATTAAATTTTTATTATTTTGCAAAGATGAAATAATTGTCAGAAATGCTAGTTCTTCCGTTGATTTTAGATTTTTTCTTAATGTTTTTTCAACATTAAAATATATATTTAGTGATGAAGGTATTGCCAACTCTTTTAAAATTGTTCCAATATAAGAAAAATTATAGTTTTTTGCATATGTTTTAAAATATCTTGTTTTAAATGAACCGGTTTTGCCAATAACAAATGTAACTGTATTTTTTTTAATTGTTAGTTTTTGCATAGGCTACTCCTCATTCATATTGTTCTTAAATATTTCTGTTTCTTTTTCTACCTATTCTATATTATTTTCGGTTTTTTTGCAAACTAAAAAATTAAAGGCTTCGCTTTAATTTAATCTAAAATTCTGATAATTGTTAGTCCATCTTTAGAGTATAAAAATTTTTCACTGGCATAACGAACTACATAATCCTCATCTTGTAATTTATTTAATTCAGATTTTAATGACTTTTCTTCTGCCAAAAGTTTATCATATTCAGCAGTTAATAGTTCTGTTTCTTTTTTATTTTCAACAATTTTACTCCAGTAGGTGCTTAAAGAATACGACAAATAAATAACTACAACTAAAACTGCCATTGTTAAAATTAAAAATCGCATTCTGGCTTTTTTAGAAATTTTTACTTTTGCCATATTATCACCATAATATTATTATATCTGTTTTTTTTGTTTTGACAATGCTTTTTCTTTAATTTTACATTTTTTGTACGCGGCGACAATAAATCCCAAAATATATAAAAGTATAAAATATATATGGATAATTCCATTATTAACTAAATATAAGACCATTATATATATTAAAGCAATATTAAAAGATACTAAAGCAAAGCTTACAGATCTAATAATTTTTTTTTCTTTATTAAATATTTTTGCATTTATTTTAAGAAGAAAAAAAGTAATTATGCCATAAGCAAATGAAAATAATAATAAAATTATTTGTTCAATATAGTTCATTATTTAAATAGTTTTACAAAAAAGTTTTCTTTGTTTTTATTAATATTTTCATCAATATAATTTATACCGTTAATATTTCCTTTAATTGATACATTTCCATCACTGGTATCCAATTTTATAATTTCTAAACTATTGCCTTTTAATAATATTACTCCCATAACGCTTTCTAATAAAAACTCTTCATCATCAAAACTAATTATCTTTTTTATTCCTGAAATAGCAATACTTTTTCTTTCACTCATACTTATTTGATGCCTTAATAATGTACTATCATTCGCTTTATCCATAATATCCTCCTATAAAAGGATATGCCAAAAAAAAGATTTTAGCACTAAAAAACCACTTTCGTGGCTAATATCTTTATTCTTCTTTATCGCTTACTTGTTCTAATTCAGTTTTGCTATATTGATCAAGAATAACTTCTTCAAATTGTTTTCTTACTTCAGGATTAATTGGATGAGCAATGTCTCTATAACCACCAGTAGCAGTTTTTCTACTTGGCATTGCTATAAATAAACCATTATCTCCTTCAATAATTCTGATGTCATGAACAGCAAATGAATCATCTATTAAAACAGATGCAATGCCCTTCATTCTTGACCCTTCTTTTTCAATTTTACGAACGGTAACTGATGTAATTTTCATAGTAACACTCCTTCTTACAAAACACTTATTTAAAGTTTATCGCACTTTTTAGCAAATTGCAATAAAAATCTAAATATTATTAGCACTATTAAATATAAGTTATTACTATATCTTTAGTAACTACTTCTGCATAAGTAAAGCTTTTTTGCTCACCATTTATTAATATGGTGAAAATATTAGGATACACCGCGTATATTTTCCCTCTATATTTATTAATTTTATTTCTTAGACCATACTCTGTAATCAAAACTTCTCTATTGATATTCAAAGTAATTTCATCTTTTATATCATCTATTATCATAATCACCTCGGATATCCTACATACATCATACCATTACATTTAATTCCACCCATTCCATCAACACCATATTTAGTTTTTGAAAGAAGGCTTAAAAGTTCAATTGGCTGATTTTTTTCAGTTAAAGACAAAGTGACTGCAATTAAAGCTGGATCTAAAGCGTGAATGTTAACCCTTTTAGGGCTTGATGCAAAATTTGCTCCTGCTTTTATCAGCTCTTCATAATCGCTTTGACAAGCACCAGCAATAACCACCAATTTATCATGACTTTTTTCATATTTTCTGGCAACATTAACCGCTTTAATAAAGCTCGCTGTATTTTTGTAATTTTTAATACTATTAATATCACCGTTTTTGCGATAGTAAGCATCATGTCCAGTTATTATGACAATATCAGGCTTATAGGTTGTTAAAAGTTGAAAAAGCTCTGCCGCAATATTTTCTTCCTTTATTTTTTTACCAATAGCCAACACCCCAGCCTCGTCATAAAATTTTAGACATCTTCTTAAATAATCACTATCACCATCAATATGTAATATTTTAGCAGGCAAATAAAAAAATTCTCCGCGGTCTTGTAAGATTTTATCCTGAACTTTTTCTAAAAAGTCATCTCTTTCTAATGGCTTTTCATATAATACTAAGTCTTCTAAAGGACTATTAGCATATAATCTAACATCTACCCCTTTTAAATAGTAAATATTATTTTTTATATTAATGACTTTAAAAACAGTATCATGATTGTAACTTTTTCTTGTGACTAAGTCTCCTCTTGATATTTTCAAAACTATCACCAATATATTATATGACAAATGTCCAGTTTATAGTTACTTTTTCAATAATATGTTCGCTATTTCAATATAATCTTCAACCGAAATGTTTTGAGGTCTAATCGATAAATTTCGGTTGCTTTTTTCTAAAAATTCCTTAACTAAAGTTAAATTATATTTTTTTAAATTATTTTGCAAAGTTTTTCTTCTGAACTGAAATGATTCTTTAATAAGTTTTTCGAAAAACGAGTAGTCTTTAGGCACTATTTTTCTATTTATCTTATTTAATTTAATAATCATAGAATCAACTTTTGGAGTAGGAAAAAAACTATTTTTATCTACTAAAAACAATTTTTTTACTTCAAAATAATAATTAATAAATACAGTTAAGGAACTATAATTTGTATCGCCAGCTTCAGCACACAGTTTTTCACCAAATTCTTTCTGAACCATTAATATTATTTCTTTAAAATTTATTTTACTATCAATTATTTTTTTTAATATTGGTGTAGTAATATAATAGGGAATATTAGCAACAAGCAATACATTAGCATAATCAAATTGACTTATATCAGCATTAATATCAGCATTTAAGAAATTTTCATATTTTATAAAAGTTTTTTCATCACAATATTTTTCTAAAGACTCTTTTAAAGATTCATCTATTTCATAGCACAAAAGAAAAGAATTGAATTTTTTTAGTTCCTCGGTTAAAAACCCAGTCCCAGGCCCAATTTCAATTATTAAGTCTTTACTGTCAATTATTATATTTTTTAATATATCTTCCACTACTTTTTTATCTGTTAAAAAATTTTGTCCCAAACTTTTTTTTGCTACTATTTTTTCCATATATTCCTAAACTAAACACAAATTTTATAAAGACAAGCCTTGCCTTGTGTTATTTTAATAATACATTATTTTTAGTTTTTCCGCAACTAAAGTCTTGGCTTTTTAATATATTTTTATAACAAAAAAACGAGATTACTCGTTTTCCCAACCATTTCTTAAAATATCATAACTAATTGTACTTCTACCGATATTGTCTTTTGCATATTCTTCTGATTCACTAAGTAAATCTATACTTCTGCCTCTTACGCCTCTGTCTAGAACAATTGCGATAATTTCTCCATTAGGAACTCTAGATGATTTAAAAGTTAATATTGTTCCACATGGCAACTGCTTAGAAGATGCAACAATTCTTACTTTTCCAAATTGAGAATCTTCATAATATAATGTGCCGTCTCTAACATCAGTATAAGGAGAACAGCCTAAACGACCTGTACATTTTGGGCAATCAGCTGCATAACCTGTTAAACTACCAGTATAAGTAGCATAACTTTTATATAAATCACCAATTTGCAAATTAGTTATAGTTTCAGTCATAGCTGCTAAATCTAGTGTTTTATTTAAATTTATATTTTCAACTTTTAAAATTTTTTTATCAACCTTTGTATTTATTGAAGCAACAAAAAACATTACTATGATTAATTGAAAAATAGTTTTAAAAATAGCCAATGTTTTTTTCATTGTTTTTCACCTCTTTTGTAGTTAAATTTTATCATATTTCTTGTGTTATGTCAAAAATCTTTAAAAAGTTTTCTTCTAAAATAGCACTTAGTTTTTTCAAATCAATTTCATAAATTTCAGACATTTTTTCAGCAATTATCATTAAATTAGCAGGTTCATTTTTGCTTGATCTTAAGGGGCTTGGTGCTAAATAAGGAGAATCTGTTTCTAACAAAATATATTCTAAAGGAATACTTTTTAATACATCTTTTAAATTACTATTTTTGAAAGTTAAAATGCCATTTATTCCCAAAAAATAGCCGCTATTTATGTATTTTTTCGCCATTTCTAAAGAATCGGAAAACGAATGAATAACACCAAAAGTTTTATATTTTGATAATATTTTTAATGTATCTTGATTGGCATCTCTGGTATGAATAACTATCGGTTTTTCATATTTTTGAGATAATTTTAACATTTCCTCAAATACAATTATCTGTTCTTTTTTGTTTTTATCACCGTAGTGGTAATCTAGTCCTATTTCGCCAATACCTAGGACTTTAGAATGATTAATATTTTGCAATACAAAATTTAAATTTTTGCTTAAATCATCTAAATTTGAAGGATGCTGTCCTAAAGTTACATAAACATTTTCATATTTTTTTGCTAAATTTAAAGCCTCTTTATTGCTATTATAGTCATACCCGCTAATTATGATTCTTTTAATATTATTTTTTAATGATTTTATAATAATATCATCAGGATTTTCATAATCTTCTTTTAAAATATGACAATGTGTATCAGTAAACATTTTAATTCCACCACCAAATTATTTCCCGGGAAATAATTTAGATTGCTATCAGTTAATTTATAATTAATTTTTTCTCAATTAATTTTTCTAACAATTTCCCTATATACTTTATTATATCACATTTTTCATTGCCAAATATTAAGATAGTTCCTACGCAATCACTGTCAACAATAACAGGTACAATATATATAAACCCGTAGATTTGAATTTCACTTGTTAAGTCAAATCTGATTTCAGTATCAGTTTTAAAAGTTTCTCTGCTTTCTATTATTTTTATAATATTATGACCGATTTTTTGATTTAATAACATATCATAATTATTAGGGGCTACAATAAAATTATCTAAATCTGTAACAAAAATTTGAAAATTTGAAATATTATTTAATATTTCAATGATTGGTTTTATAAAATCAATATTTTTTTCAACTTGTGAGTATTTCTTTAAAACTATTTCATCATTATCAACTAAAATTTCTAAATTTTCGCCATTTTTTATCCTCATTGACTTCCTAATTTCTTTAGGAATTACTATTCTTCCCAGTTCATCAATTCTCCTAAGCATTCCTGTCGACTTCATATTTACTCCTTTTCTTTTTTTAGTTTGTAACTTAATTTTTGAAATATACTTATATTAAATTGACTTTCATTTCTTTTTTCTTTATACTAATTAAGAAAGAAGGTACGAAATGATTGTAGATGCCGTTATAGAGATTCCAATGGGCACTAAAAACAAATATGAAATTGATCAAAAAACTGGAAAAATCAGATTAGATAGAGTTTTATATTCAAGCGTTATGTATCCAGCTGAGTACGGCTATATAGATGAGACTTTAGCCGATGATGGTGATCCATTAGATATTTTAGTATTGTCTTCTTCTCCAACATTCCCTGGATGTATAATAAGAGCTAGGGTACTAGGTTATTTATCTATTGTAGATAAAGGATTTCATGATGAAAAAATTATTTCAGTTGCTAATGACGATCCAAGATTTGACCATTTAAAAAGTATTGAAGAGTTACCCATTCATACCAAAGAAGAAATAAAAGAGTTTTTTATGACTTATAAAAGATTACAAAATATTAAAGTTGAAATTGGTGACTGGTACAGTAAAGATGCAGCCTTAATTCTAATAGAAAAGTGTAAAAATAAATTTTTATCAAATAAATCTAATTAAAATCATTTAATAATAAATCAACTATATAAAAAATAAAATGTTTTTTTAAACTGCTAAAATAGAGTGTTATAAACACTTTGTTTTTTTGATATAAAATATTAAATTTAGAATTAATATTATTTGCTATCAATAGTAATTTATCACCTTTGATTTTTGAACTAATATTTTCACTAAAAGCAAACTTTATATATTTACCAGTTTGTTCTACTTCCTTTATTTCATATTTTTGGGCAAGCTTTTCAAACAACTCTTCATACATATAAATATAGATGTTTTCAGTTATTTTACCAAAACGATCTTCTATTTCTTTTTTAATTATATCTAATGTTTCCTTGTCATGAATACCATTTATTAATTTATGTATTTCTATTTTAACTGATTCATCATCAATATAATTGTCGCTTATATGCGTTTCGACATTAATTAGGGCTTCGGTATCAGTTTCCTCAACTATATCAATACCTTTTTGTTTATTCACTTCTTCCTCGAGCATTTTTAAATATAGATCAATTCCAACTGAATTTACAAATCCCGCCTGCTCACTTCCTAGCAAGTCACCGGCTCCTCTTAAAGCTAAATCACGCATGGCAATTTTATAACCACTGCCAAGCTCAGTGAATTCTTTAATAGCTTTTAATCTTTTAATAGCAATATCATTTAATATTTTACTTTTATCATAGAGCAAGTAAGCAAATGCTATTCTGTTACTTCTACCAACTCTGCCTCGTAATTGGTATAATTGTGATAATCCAAACCTATCAGCATCATATACAATCAAAGTATTAACATTAGATATATCAATTCCTGTTTCAATTATAGTTGTACATATAAGCACATTAAATTTCATATCTATAAAATCACTCATGATTTCTTCTAACTCTGTTTTACTCATTCTGCCATGAGCATATTTGAATTTAGCTAGTGGACATAATTCTGACAATTTTTGCATCTTTCTTTCAATATTTTCAATATTATTATATAAAATGTATACTTGCCCTTTTCTAGCCAATTCTTTATAAACAGCATCTTTAACCAAAGAATCGTTTTCAGCCATAACATAGGTTTGAACTGGATATCTGTTAACTGGCGGAGTATCAATAATACTCATATCTTTTAAACCTGACATAGCAAATTTCATTGTTCTAGGAATCGGAGTAGCTGATAAAGTTAAAATATTAACATCGCTTTTCATGCTTTTTATTTTTTCCTTATGTTTAACTCCGAATCGTTGCTCTTCATCAACTATTAATAATCCCAGCTTTTTAAACTTTACATCAGCACTTAATAGTCTATGAGTCCCGATAACCATATCAACTGTACCGTTTTTTAAGCCTTCAATAGTGGCTTCTTGTTCCCTTTTTGAAACAAATCTATTTAATAATTTAATGTTTACTGGATAATTTCTAAATCTATTAAGAGCATTTTTATAATGTTGATTGGATAATATAGTTGTTGGACATAAATAAGCCACCTGGAACTCGTTAACAATAGTTTTAAATGCTGCTCGAAACGCTACCTCTGTCTTGCCATATCCGACATCTCCGCATAAAAGGCGATCCATACAAGTTTTACTTGATAAATCACGATAAACATCTTCTATGGCTTTTTTTTGATCTATAGTTTCTTCGTATATAAATTCTTGATCAAAAATACTGATTTCAGGATAATTTTTATAGGAATTTCCAATTATCTTTGATCTTTCGGCGTATAACTTTATTAGTTCTTCTGCAATATCAGAAATTTTTTTTCTAGTATTTAATTTCGTTTTTTCCCAAGTTAAAGTACCAAGTTTATTCAATCTGGGTACTGCTCCATCTTTTATTGTATATTTGTATAAAGCGTCTATTTTTTCAACAGGAACATAAATTTTATCATTATCTTTATATAAAATTTGAACATAATCTTTTTTTAATCCATTTTTATTTATTGAAGCCAGACCATTATAAATGCCTATTCCATAAGCAACATGAACTACATAATCTCCTTTTTTTAATTCTTCATAATTTTTAATTTTTTTACCCGTTTTTATTGAACTATAATATTTTGTTTTTTTCTCTTGAAAATTGCTAATATCAAATTCTGACACAACAACAAATTCCTTAAAAACAAAACCACTATTAATTTGTTTTTTAAAAATATTAATTTTATTTTTTTGAAAATTATTTAGAATAGCACTTGGAAAAAGTGCTTTTATTTCTTCAATTTGCTTATCTTTAGATAAACAAATAATAACTGTTTTGGAAATATTAATTTGTTTTAAAATATATAATTTTAATTTTTCGTAGTCATTATTAAAATTAATGATATTTTCAGAGAAATAATTAATTATAGGGTAATTTTCTATTTTATTATCTGTAAAACTAATAAACACTTTGTTTTTTACAATTAAATTTTCAGAAAAATAAAAATTTTTTTCAAGGTTTTCATCTAATATTTGTTTTTGAATCAAATTGAGGCCATAGTTAATTTGATCATAATCGTAATATATTACTGTTGCATCGTTTAAATATTCTAAAATGTTACTATTAACTGCTGTTACTAGTTCCTTAGCTGGATATATTTTTATATTATCAATTTCTTTTATTGAAATTTGAGTGGATTCGTCAAAAAATCTAATTGATTCTATATAATTACCATCTAGTTCTATTCTTATTGGACGTTCGCTGTCAGTTAAGAAAACATCTAATATATACCCTCTTACTGCATACTCCCTTGTACTTGTTACTATAGACTCTTTATTATAGCCGAAACTTTCTATTTGTTCTTCAAGTTCTTTTCTGTTTATAGTCATGCCTTTTTTTAGACTGATTAAAGATTGTTTGGCGCTAATATCAGACAATTTCTTCAAAAAACCGGTAATATTGGTAACAATAATTTTATTTCCTTGATTAATGTTCTTTAAAAATTCTAATCTTTTTAATTCCAAATCTGGTGAAACGGCTTCGGTTTTGCTACTAATAAAATCATCCATAGGAAAAAGCTTTACTTTATTAGTATAGGTTGAAAGTTTTTCAAACATCGTATTTGCTTCCAATAAAGTAGAGGTTAAAATCAATATATCATTTGTTGATTTTTTAAATTTTTCATAAATGTAGAAAACACTTAACTCTTCTGTTAAGCCCTTTATAACTATGTTATCATTGAAATTTAAACTATTGCTGATAAAATCCATAATTCCTCTTAGTTAAATTTATTAGTAGCCTTTTCAATATTTCCTTCAATAAATAAATCAATAATTTCTTTACAAGACGGTTTTAAATCATTTAAAATGTTTTGCTCTGACAAGGTAAAATTTTCTAAAACATAGTCTCTGGCATCAATCTCATCTGATTTACCAACGCCAATTTTTAAACGATAAAATTCATTGCTTCCGAGGGCTGATATAATTGAGTTAATACCATTATGCCCGCCAGGCCCACTATTATGCTTAATCCTTAGCTTTCCCATAGATAAATCCAAATCATCTTGGATTACTAAAATATCTTGTATACAAATTTTATAATATTCAACAAATTTTTTTACTGCTAAACCCGAAAGGTTCATATATGTTTGCGGCTTTATAAAAATTGTTTTTTCGCCATTTATCTCTTTTATTATATATAAAGCCTGATTTTTTTTACTCCATTTTTCACCAATAAAACTGTCTAAGATTATAAAACCAATATTATGCTTAGTATTAATATAATTTTTTCCAGGATTACCTAATCCCACTATTAATTTCATAATTTACCATATAATCAATTCTAAGAAAAACTTTCAAATTGACTCCTCTCCCATTTTTTGTGCGATAAAATGCATTATAATCATTTTTACTTTGATTCCTCAAAAATATTTTGATAACTATTATATTTTGAAATATCAATAGGAGGACTTACAATTAAGCCTTCTTTACCACCTTTACATGCATCAATCAATAATATAATAGCATTTTTTTCAAATTTTGAATATATAAGTTGAATTCTTTTAACACTAAATTTATATTCTCCCAATAGTTTTATAATTTCTACCAGTCTTTCCGGACGGTGAGAAAGATATAAATGCCCAGTTTCTTTTAATACCTCTCTTGATATTTTTATAATATCTTTAAGATTAGTTGTAATTTCGTGTCTTGCTATTGCTTTGTTCTTGTTTTTATTTATTAATGATGTTGAATTCGTTTTAAAATATGGTGGATTGCAAACAACAATATCAACATTTTTAAAATATTTTGCTGCATTAGATATATTGTCATTAATGTATTCAATATTAGATATATTATTGTGTTGAATACTTTTTTGGGCTAGCTTAAAAACTGATTTTTGCACTTCAATACCATAAATTTTTACTTTGGCTTTAGTAGATAATATTAAAGGAATGGTTCCTATTCCCGTGCAAAAATCCACAATTGTCTTTGTGGTTAACTTTATATTTACAAATTCTGCTAAGAGTATTGAATCTAGAGAAAATTTAAAATCCTTGTCATTTTGAAAAACAAATAGATCTTTATAATCAAATAAATCATTTTTTTTCATGACAGCAGTTTTCTAGTTGAATAATTTTTATTTCTGAGCCGGTATCTACAGTGATAATTCTATTTAAAATATCAACATTTTTTACTATACCTTCTATTCCGTCTTTTTTATACTTATTATTGATTTCGGGTAATCCTTTTTGGCAAACAGTATATTCTTCATCTTCATAAGCTAGACAGCAAAGTAATCTGCCACACGCACCATTTATTTTATTAGGATTTAAAGCAATATTTTGATTTTTTGCCATATTTATTGTAACAGCATCAATTCTATTTAAAAATGAGGAACAGCATATTTCTCTACCACACTGACCCATTCCGCCTATTTCTTTGGCTTTATCTCTAGCACCAATCTGTCTAAGTTCTATTCTGGTTTTATAAATTCCCGCTAATCTTTTGGCTAATTCTCTAAAATCAACTCTATTATCTGAAATAAAATTGAATAACAATTGCCTTTTATCAAAAGTGTAATATGCATCTAAAAAAGCCATTTCTAAATTAAGCTCTTTTACTAATTCTTTTGCCTTTTCTAGTGCCATCATGGCATCTTTAGTATTCTTTAAATATTTGTTATGATCTTCATCTGTAGCTAATCTTACAATATTTTTTAAATCTCTTTCTTCTATTTTATTTTCATAAATTTTAATTATTTTACCATATTGTAACCCTTTTTCAGTTTCAACTATTACTTTGTCTTCCAAAGAACAATTTATTTCATTTGAACTAAAATTATATGGTTTTCCGTTCTCTTTAAAAACAACACTGCATATCATATTTTCACCTCATTCATCATTTCTATTAAAAATTTATTTAGCAATAACTCTATATTAACATTATAAGTTAAATTATCAAATGTTTTTCTTATAATTGACAGTTTATCTAATATGCTTTGTTTAGTATTCTTAGCAGTAATCAGTTTTGATATTTTATTGTTTTTATTAATTGAATTATCACATTCTTTTAAACTCATGTAATAAATAATATAAATCTTTTGAAATAAACTCAATAATTCATCCTTATTGTTGTTTAACATCTCTTTAGCTAATGTAATAATTTTTAAATTTTTGCTTTCTTCTATTGATATTATTAATTCTTCTATCATAGCTACTTTTTCGTTAGTGTCAAGTTCATTTATTTCATCTTTATATATTTCACAACGACTAACAATTGTTTTTAAAACAGTTTCTTTTTTGCTTGTCAGCATAAAACAAACGGTATTATTCTCTGGTTCTTCCAAAAACTTTAATAGTGTATTTGCAGCTACTAAATTCATTTTTTCGGGTTGTTTTATTATATAAATGTTATATTTTGAGTAAACTGAGCTTTTAGAAAACAAATTTTTGATTCTCTGAATTTGTTCTTTTTTTATAAAATAGCCATCTGGTTCGATCGTTATTAAACTAGGTAATTCAAAATTATCAATTAAATAGCAAATATTACAATCATATGAACAGGAAGGATTGTATGTATTAATACAATTTATCTTTTTACATAATTCTAAAACTTTAATATATGATAAATTTATGCTTTTTGTCTCTATTAGAAAAGCATGTCCCATTTTGTTATTTAAAAATTTTTCATATAATTTATCATATAAGTTCATTTTCCACCACCATCTATTATTTTGTAATAAAGTACATTAGTAATAGTGCTACATAACCGGGAATTCCTAATAAAGTTACTGAACCTATTGTAGAAATATTTATAGGAATAAAAATATTAACAGAAGATAGTATCATATTTAATCCATATATTACTAATGCAGCAAACAGCACTTTTTTTACTACTATAATTATTTTTTTTATCATATTTTTCTCCTAATAAATATTATGTAAATTTATTAAAATTATGATATTTGCTTGCGATCATTTATAGCTTTTTCAAATGATAATGAATCCAGATAATCTATATCTGTTCCGACCGGAATACCATAAGATAGTCGCGAAACAATCACCTGCTTGCTTTCTAACACTTTTTTTAAATACATTGTTGTCATTTCGCCTTCTAAAGTTGATTTTAAAGCTATTATTAGTTCACAATTTTCCAATTTATTTACTCTCTTAATTAAAGATGAAATATTCAAATCTTCCGGATTGATTTTATCTATAGGAGATATTAATCCATTTAAAACATGATAAGTTCCTTTATAATTTCCTGTTTTTTCTAAAGCAAAAACACTTTTTGAATCTTCCAAAACACAGATTAAATTGTGATCTCTATTTTCATCAGCGCAAACATCACATTTCTTTTTATCTGTAATGTGACCACATATAATGCACTTTTTTATTTTTTTACTTAGTTCGCCAACAGCACACGAAAAATTTTGTAGCTTTTCTTCTTCTAATTCTAATAAATATAAGGCCATTCGTTCTGCACTTTTCTCTCCTATACCCGGAAATTTCTTAAAATTATCTATTACTTTTTGCAATGCTTCTGGATACATACTATATCAACCCATTTAGCGAATTGCTGTATTGGCCCATTTCTTTTTCAAATTCTTGGTCAATTTTTTTAATTAAATTATTAAATGTTACACATAAAATATCTTGGAGCATTTCGATATCATCAATGTTTAAAAGTTCACTCTTTAAAATTTCGATTTTTTTAATTTTTTTATCTCCTGTTGCTATAATTCTTAAATATTGATCTTCTTCTATAAATTCTTTTTTATTAAAGCCTTCCTTTTTTTGCATTATATCTTTTTGCATTTTTTGAGCTTGTTGCATTAAATTTTGAATATTCATTTTAATCACCTTTCTTATTTAATCTTTACTACTTTTTTATCAAAAATTTCTAAAGCCACAGATTTTACTTTACCTTTAGCAACGGCATTAAGTTTTTCTTTTTCTTCTTCTATATATTTATATTCTTTTCCTTCTTTTTTATTGCAAATATAATCTTTTTTGCATGAATCCCACTGATTTTTAAAAATTGATACCAATAAAATTTTTTGATTTACTTCTTTAAAAAAAGCTTTTTCTATTTTAACACAATTATTATTAAATAAAACACTTTGACTCTCAGAACTTACTAAAATAATTAAATGGCTTTCTGATGCTGCAACGCATTCAGAATCCATTATATATTGTAAATATTTAGATTGAATTTCAATTAAATTTGCTTCAAATTGTTTCCATAATTTTTTATATTTAGATAAGCTTTCTTTGTTAGCGTTTACAAAACAATTATTTATTCTAATATTTGTTTTTTTGTCAATTTCAACAAAATTTTGATTTTTGTTAGTGACTGTTTTTTCTGAATTAACCTCCATATCTTTTTTGCTTTCAGAGAAAATATTATTTTTAATTTCAACTGATCTATTATCATAATAATTTTCATCATTTTCAATTGGATTTTCTGTTTTCAATATAGATAAAATTTCAATTTCCGCCAATAAAAACGGACTAACCGATGTTCTATTTTCAAATAATATTTTATTTAAATTAAAAATTAATTCTTTTAGTTTTTCAAATGTTATTTGAGAGTTTAAAGATCTTTGCTTTATTAATACCGCTTTCTTTTTTAAAATTATTATAAATTTATTAACAAAGGAAGAAAAATCAATGTTTTTAATTTCTAAATTTTCAAAAAAATCGCTTATTTTATTAATATCATTATTATCAATAAATGAATATAATTTCTCTAGTTTTTTATAAGAAATAACACTTATCAACTCTTCAAATTTGCTAATAGTTACTTTTTCATTAACTCCAGTAATCATTTCAAGCATCCCAAGCGCATCTCTAACGCTGCCATCACTCAAGATAGCTATTTCTTCTAAAACTTCCGGATCCACAATTATTTTTTCGCTAGTACAAATTTCAATAAGTTTGTTCTCAATTATAGATGGAGAAATTTTATGGAAATCAAATTTCTGACACCTTGAAATTACTGTTATTGGTAATTTTTGAGCTTCTGTAGTTGCTAAAATAAATATAACATGATTCGGTGGCTCTTCTAGTGTTTTTAACAAAGCATTAAATGCCCCGCTAGAAAGCATATGTACCTCATCAATAATATAGACTTTATGTTTGAAGTCAGCTGGCACTAGTTTTACATTATTTTTTAATTCCCTTATCTCATCGACGCCATTGTTTGATGCAGCATCTATTTCGATAATGTCTGAACTATAATCAAAAATTTTACAATTGTCACAATTATTGCACGGAATGCTTTGATTGATTTCCTTACAATTTATTGCCTTTGCAAAAACTCTAGCTGTACTGGTTTTACCAGTACCTCTAGGTCCACAAAATAAATATGCATGTGAAATTTTATTGTTTAAGATTGATTTTTTTAATATATTAATAATATAATCCTGACCGACTATATTATCAAAATTATTTGGCCTATATTTCCTATAAAGAACCTGATAGTTCATATAAATTCACCTATAAATATTATAGCATTTACTTTATATTTAATCTATCTTAATTTGGCGAAAAAATCTTTTAAAATTTTTTTATATTTATTGCAAATTATTTTGTTTTCTATAAGCAAATATTTCGTTTGCTTATAGTTGTTTTTGAATTTTGACCGTTCTGTAAAAAAGTAAACTTTTTTTATTCTAGCCTCAGCGATAATTTGACGACACATTTCACAAGGTTCCATAGTAACATAAAGTTCACAATTATCTAATCTCCAAGTTTTAAATTTTTTTGTAGCTTTTAAAATACAATTAATTTCTGCATGAGCCATAGGATTTCTATTAGTTATTTTTTTATTATAACCTTTAGCAATAATTTTTCCGTCTTTGACTAATAGTGCTCCAATTGGTACTTCATTCCTATTATATGCCTTTAAACTTTCCTTATAAGCTGCAAAAATAAATTCTTCTTTCATTACATTTCTCTCTTCTATGTTTCACGTGAAACATTAAATATTATTATTAAAATTATTTCCCGGGAAATAATTAGTTTAAACAATTAATTGTTTTATATCCAAAACATTAAAAATTTTTAACCAATGTTTCACGTGAAACATTGAGTTGATATAAAATTATTTCCCGGGAAATAATTTTATAAATAAAAAGTGCACACAAGTATTGATTGTTATGGCTGCTGACTTCCATCTCTGACCAGATTTCAATATGCTTGTTGCACATGAGAATATTATCATTTATTAAAATAAAAATCAATGTTTCACGTGAAACATTGATTTAATTACCCATTAAATTATTTCCCGGGAAATAATTTAACTTTCAGATTCTTCTTCAAATTTTTCAACAATTGCAACGGTTGCAACTTTTTGATTGTTTTTCAAGTTAATTAATTTTACTCCTTGAGTAACCCTTCCGATTGTTGCTATTTGGTCTAAAGACATTCTTATTAAAGTTCCTGTATTAGTGATTACCATCAAGTCGTGTTCATTTAAAGATATTTTAAATGATGAGATAAAACCGTTTTTCTCAGTAATGTTTAAAGCTTTTACTCCCTTGCCTCCTCGTTTTGATAAACGAAAATCACTTACTTTTGTCTTTTTACCATAGCCATTTTCCGTAACTATTAATATTTCTTGTTCGCTATTAGCCACTTCCATTCCAATACATTCTGCTGATCCTAAATTTATTCCTCTTACGCCGGCAGCTGTACGACCCATAACTCTAACATCTTTTTCATTAAATTTTACCATTCGGCCTGCTCTAGAGCCCATTAATATTTCATTATCTCCATTTGTTTTTCTTACAGCAAGAAGTTTATCATTTTCTTTTAAATTAATGCAAATTTTGCCTGTTGCTCTAATATTATCAAAATTAGAAATTAAAGTTCTTTTGACTATTCCTTTTTTAGTTGCAAAGATTAAATATTTATGTGAATCATCTTTTTCCAACTTAATAATAGATTTAACCGCTTCGTCTTGATCAATTTGAAGCACATTTACTATTGGTAGCCCTTTAGATTGTCTACTAAATTCTGGAACCTCATATCCCTTCAAGCGATATACTTTTCCTTTGTCAGTAAAACACAATAAATAATCGTGAGTTGATAAATTTAATAAGTGTTCCACAAAATCTTCTTCATTAGTGGTTATTCCTTTTACTCCAACTCCACCTCTATTTTGAAGCCTGAATGTATCTAATGTACATCTTTTAATATACCCCTTGTTCGTTAGCGCAACGATAATGTTTTCTTCTGGGATCAAAGATTCATCTTCGATATATTCAATCGCTGTTAAATCTATTTTTGTTCTTCTTTCATCTCCATATTTTCCTTTTATTTCCAAAAGTTCATTCTTGATTATTTCAAAAACTTTATTGTCACTAGCCAGAATTGATTTTAATTCATTAATTAAGTTTAATAATTCTTTTAATTCTTCTTCTATTTTTGTTCTTTCTAAACCAGTTAAGCGACGTAATTTCATTTCTAAGATTGCATCTGTTTGAATGCTAGTCAAATTAAATGCTGTCATCAATTTATCTTTAGCAATTACGTCGTCTTTTGCTTCTTTAATTATTTTTATAATAGCGTCAATGTTACTTAAAGCTATTTTTAATCCTTCTAAAATATGAACTCTTTTTTCGGCTTTGTTTAAGTCAAATTGAGTCCTTTTTATAATTATTTCTCTTTGATAATCAATATATTTAGAAATTATTTCTTTCAAATTTAGTATTTTTGGAACTCCATTATCAAGCATTAAGAAGATTATTCCAAAATTCGTTTGAAAAGAAGTGTATTTATATAAATTATTAAGAATTACTTGAGGGTTAGCATCTTTTCTTAATGTTATAGTAATTTTAATACCCTCTTTTAAGTCACTATGATAGTCAGTAATTCCATCTATTACTTTATTATGTACTAATTCTGCCACTTTATTTTTTAACTCTAAAGTGTTTACTCCGTATGGAACCTCATCAATAATTATATAATTTCTACCGTTTTTTTCTTCTATTCTAGCCTTACTTCTAATTGTAATGCTTCCTCTTCCGGTTTCATAAGCTTTTTTTATTCCACTGTTACCTAAAATAATAGCTCCGGTTGAAAAATCCGGTCCTTTAATATAATTCATTAGTTCTAAAATAGTAATTTCGGGATTATCTATATAAGCAACACAGCCATCTATCACCTCGCTCAAATTGTGAGACGGAATGTTGGTAGCCATACCAACTGCTATTCCCATTGTGCCATTTACTAAAATGTTGGGAAATCTAGATGGTAATATTTTTGGCTCTACTTCTAATTCATCAAAATTAGCTGTAAAATCAACTGTCTCCTTATTAATATCCCTTAATAATTCCATAGATATCTTCGAAAGCCTTGATTCAGTATAACGCATTGCTGCTGCACCAAAACCATCAATATTACCGAAATTACCATGTCCATCAACCAGCATATAACGATAATTAAAATCCTGGGCCATTCTTACCATTGCTTCATAAATTGAAGAATCTCCGTGAGGATGATATTTACCCATAACATCTCCAACTATACGCGCTGATTTTCTGTGTTGTTTATCTGGCAAGTATCCTGATTCATACATTGAATATAATATTCTTCTATGAACTGGCTTTAAACCATCTCTTAAATCCGGTAATGCACGAGCAACAATAACACTCATAGAATAGTTTAAAAAAGAGTCTTTTATTTCGCTTACAATATTATTATCTATTGTTTTATCTATATTCTGATTCATACTTTTTCCTCCTATACATCAATATTCTGGGCGTAAGGTGCATTTTCTTCAATAAACTGTCTTCTCGGCTCCACTTCTTCGCCCATAAGTTTGCTAAACATTTCATCAGCTATAATTGCATCTTCAACTGTGATTTTTCTTAAAATTCGAGTATTTATATCCATTGTAGTTTCATTTAATTCATCAGCATTCATTTCTCCCAAACCTTTCATACGCATAACATCTCGTTTAGCTGTAGGTGGTAAGGTTGATAAATACTCATCTCTCTCTTTATCAGATAAAACATATTTAATTACCTTATTGTGCTTAATGCAATATAAGGGTGGCTGGGCTGCGTATACATGCCCTGCTTCAACTAATGGTTTAAAAAAACGATAAAACAGTGTTAGTAGTAAAACTCTTATGTGGTCGCCGTCAACGTCGGCATCAGTCATTATTATAATCTTATCATATCTAAGCCTATTTAAATTAAATTCAGCCCCAACACCAGTACCAAAAGCTGTTATAATGGTTCTAATTTCTTCATTTGACAAAGCTTTGTCTATTCTAGCTTTTTCAACATTAAGTATTTTACCTCTAAGAGGTAAAATGGCTTGAGTCATACTATTTCTTCCTTTAACAGCTGATCCACCCGCTGAATCTCCCTCTACTAAGAAAATTTCGCACTCAGAAGGATCTTTACTTTTACAGTCACTTAATTTACCAGCAAAATTAACTACATCTAAGTCACTTTTACGACGAGTAAGCTCTCTGGCTTTTTTAGCTGCAACTCGCGCTCTAGCACCTATCATTGCTTTATCAACAATTATTTTAGCTTGATCAGGATTTTCAAGAAGAAACCTTTCAAATCCCTCACCAAATATATTAGAAGCTATTTTTCTAACTTCACTATTTCCTAATTTTGTCTTTGTTTGACCTTCAAACTGGGGATTAACAACTTTAGCTGATATAAGCATTATAATTCCTTCACGGACATCATCGCCAGTTAAAGGATCATCATTATCTTTTATGAATTTATTGTTTTTAGCGTATGAATTGATAATTCTTGTTAAGCTGTTTTTTACTCCTTCTTCGTGGGTTCCCCCTTCGGGTGTTGTTATGTTATTAACAAATGAATATACCGAGCTATTATAGCCATCATTATATTGTAAAGCCACTTCAAAAGAAACATCTTCATCACAACCTTCAATATAAATGACATCTTTATGGATTGGAGTTTTTCCTTTGTTTAAATACCCAATATATTCTTTCAAGCCACCTTCATAAACAAAAGTGTCTTTTTTTCCGGAACGATCATCTACTAAAATAATCCTTAATCCTTTATTTAAAAATGCAAGTTGTTTAGACCTATTATATAAAGTTTCATAATTAAAGGTTATTGTTTCCTTAAAAATTTCTTGATCAGGCATAAAAGTTACAGTTGTACCTGTTCTTTCAATATTACATTCTCCAGTTATTGTAAGAGGAGTAGCTATTTTACCGCCGTTTTCAAATTTTGCTTCATAAATTTTTCCATCGCGATAAATTGTTACTTCAAACCATTTACTTAGGGCATTAACTACACTTGCTCCGACGCCGTGAAGTCCTCCAGATACTTTATATCCGCTTCCACCAAATTTGCCTCCAGCATGTAAAACGGTATAAACTGTTTCAACTGTAGATAATCCCGTTTTAGGATTAATTCCGGTTGGAATACCTCTTCCATCGTCTTTTACTGTTACTGATCCATCTTTATTTATAAAGATTTCTATATCATCACAATATCCAGCTAACGATTCATCTATAGAATTATCTACAATTTCCCATACTAAATGATGAAGTCCAGATTCACTAGTTGTCCCAATATACATACCTGGTCTTTTTCTTACCGCTTCTAATCCTTCTAAAACTTGGATATCTCTATCTGTATATTCATTTTTCATTTTTATATTCCTCCGCTTTTCCGTTTGTTATTTTGAAAATTTTACTATGTTTTAACAATTCTTGTTTAATATTTAATATATCTGTTATTGTAATAAATACTTGGACTCTTTTTTTTAATAATTTTATTATATTATTTATCTTCCTGCTATCTAAAGCACTAAACAAATCATCTAAAATTAAAATTGGATATTCATTAGTGTTCATTTTAAATGTTTCTATTTCTGCTAGTTTAAATGCGATGATAGCATTCTTTTTTTGGCCTTCAGAACCATAATATTTTAAATTTTTTGATAAGATATTGAAATTATAATCATCATGATGAATTCCTATCTGTGTTTTTCCTAAAATCAAATCTTTTTCTACTGATTTTTGATATTTTGCTAATATCTTTTCAAAAGATTCACTGTTATAATCTGATTGATATGATAATTTTAATCCTTTTAAATTAGTTATTTTTTCATATAATTTTGGTAAATATTGATTGATTTCTGCAATAAATTTTTTTCTGTATCCATATATTTTTAAGCCTTCCTTTATTAATTTTTCTGTTAAAACATTTAAATACTGATTATCTTTATTTTTATTAAAATACATACTTCTTAAATAGCAATTTCTATTTTTTAAAATTTGATTATAATTATTTAGTAAATTTAAATATTTGTTATCTAATTGTGAAATTTCACAATTCAAAGTTTTTCTTCGATAACTAGGCGTATCTTTAATTATTAATAAATCATCGGGATTAAAAATTACAATATTAATATTGGAAATATATTCACTTAATTTTTTTTGTAAAACATCATTTATCTGTGCACGCTTTCCATTTTCATCAATAATTATTTTATATTTATTTAATTTGCGTTTATAAATCTCCCCTTCTATGTATGATTGATTTTTCTTATCAGTTATTAACAGTTTATCTTCTTTAGTTCTAAATGATTTAGTAATAGCTAATACATATATTGCTTCAATTAAGTTGGTTTTTCCACTTCCATTATTTCCAAATAATAAATTTATATTATTGGAGAATTTCAAAGAAAGATGTTCATAGTTTCTATAATTATATAACTCAATTTTTCTAATTTGCATTTTAAACCTCAATTAATGTTGTTAATAAAAAATAATATACCTGCATGTATCCCTACACATACAAATATATTATATCACTAAAACACATAATTTTAAAGTTTTTTATCAATTTTTCTTTTTCTCAAAACCGATTCTAGTCTTGTTGCTCTCAATACTTGATTATCTATTATACCATAAGAAATATTAAATTCTAAATTTATATTGTTTTTAAAATATAAAATAGATTTTTTATTAATTTTCTTATAGTCTATTAAATTATTTAATGAAATCCAAGAACAATTTTGTAATCTAGGCGATGTAGTTGGAAAGAAAATAATATCTTTAGTTTCTTCAATGATTATTGGAGCTTTATGAGTTACTCCTATTAATTTTGTTGTTCCTTTTTGTCTTCCCAATAAAGAACTACCAAAAAATTCACAGCTTTCTTCCATTATTTTTATTGAGTTTTTATTAATAAAAAAGGTATTATCTCTTTCAATTATTTTAGTCTTATTTGGATTATAAGGAATTACAGCAATAGTTTCACTATTAATTTCATAAGTTTGCATTTCGATTCACCTCCTCTTTTTAAAATTAGTATCCCTTATAACATAAACATTTTAAAAAAATTGTCGAATTTTGTAAAAATAGATTTTTTTCAAAAAAAAACAATTAATATGTTTTTATAGGTAATATTAATTGTATTAAATTTTCATCAGTTGGGATTTTAATTAAAATGGGTTTTATATCACTATTTAATAAAATAATTATTTTTTCACTAGAAATTGTTCTTAAAGTTTCTAACATATATTTTGCACTATATGAAATATCTAAAGTTTTATCATTATTTTGATCAGCTATAATATTTTCTTCTACTTTACCTATTTCTGATGCATACGAACTTAATTTTATTTTTTTAGTTTCTATTTGCATTTTTATAATATTTTTTTCTTTATTTTGAGTTAATAATGAAACGCGGTCTACTGCATCAAAAAATTCTTTATAATTTACTTCTAAAATAATTTCAAAATCAGTTGGAATTAAATTAGTGGTATTAGGATATGTTCCACTTAATAAATTTGATTGAAAAATTATATTTTGACTTCTAAAAATTATTTTATTTGTAAAAATATCTATTCTAGTTTCATCAGTATCATTTAATATTTTAGCTAGTTCTATTAAATTTTTACCAGGAATAACAATATTTTTTTCTTCATCAATATTATTTTTAAATTTCATTGTTTTTTTAGCTAAACGATATGAATCAGTTGCCGTTATTTCCATTATATTATCATATATATTGAGATTTATTCCTGTTAAAAGTGGTCGAGATTCTTGAGTAGAAATTGCATAAGAAGTTTGAAAAATCATTTCTTTTAATTCACTGTTTTTTAAATTTAATGTCGATTTACTTTCTTCTAATTTAAATTTAGGAAATTCTTTAGAATTTAAACAATTTAATGAATATTGATTTTTCTTAGAATAAATTCTTATCTTTAATTCATCAACTAATTCAAAATTAATATCTTCTTCAGGCATTTTTCTAATAATATCCAACAAATATTTACTTTGAATTATTGTAGTACCAGTTGAATCAATTGTTTTAATTTTTTCTTTTTCAATAAAAGTTTGAATTATTAATTCAGAATCAGTAGCTGTTAAATATAATCCTTTATCTGTTAATTCAAATTTAATTCCATTTAAGATTGGAATTATTGTTTTATTAGTAATAGCTTTACTAACATAATTTAGATTTTCTAATAATTGATTTTTATTAATAGTAAATTTCATTTTAATCCTTCTTTCTTTTATATAGTAATAATAATAGTGTTGATATTGTTAATAACTTTTTTATTACCTTAATTATAACATAATTTCAATAATATTAATTGTTAATAAAATAATAAAACATTAGACTTATTAACAATTAAATAATTTTATTTTTTAAATCATTAATTATTAATTTTAATTGATTGTTATTTTTTAAATTTTTAGTAATTTTTTCAAAAGCATGCAGTACTGTTGTATGATCTCTTCCACCAAATTCTAATCCAATTCTTTGTAAAGATTCATCTGTAGTCATCCGACAAATATACATTGCAATTTGCCTTGGATAAGATATATTGTTAGATCTTTTTTTACTTTTTAAATCTTCAATAGTTATTTTATAATATTCAGCAACTGCATTTTGAATTTTAGCAATATCGTTTTTGAAAAATATTGATTTATTAACAAAATCTTTTAAAGCTTCTTGAGCAAATTCTAAATCAATTTTTTTAGGAGCTATAATCGCTGCATAAGCATAAAGTCTTGTAACAGCTCCTTCTAAATGTCTGACATCATTTTCACAAGCATTGGCCATAAATTCAATAACTTTATTATCAATCATTTTTGCTACATCATGACCATTGATTTTATTTTTTAATAAGCGACATTTTAATTCAAAATCTGGAGGATCGATATTGGCAGAAAGCCCACAAGCAAACCTAGTTCTTAATCTATCTTCTAATAATTTTAAATCATCAGGAGAGCGATCAGAACTAATTATAATTTGTTTATTTGAAGAATATAATTTGTTAAAAGTATTAAAAAATTCTTTTTGTGTTTTTTCAGCTCCTGCCAAAAATTGAATATCATCAATTAATAAAACATCAATATTACGATATTTATCTTTAAAATTATTAATATAATCAAAATTATTTGTATTACCTGATAATCCAGTAAAATCAGAAATAAAATCATCACTAGTTACATATAAAACATTTTTATCTGAATTTTTAATTATATAATTACCAATTGCATGCATTAAATGTGTTTTACCTAATCCACTTTTACCATATAAGAATAAAGGATTATAAATATTACCTGGATTTTCAGCAACCGCTACAGCTGCCATTTGCGCTAATCTGTTAGAATCGCCTACGATATAAGTATCAAAAGTATATTTTTCAATAAGATTAGAATTAAGATTTTTATTTTTTGAAGAAACATTATCTAAAATATCACTTTTATTTTCAAGATCTGCATCACTAATAAATTCAATATCATAATTTTGACCAGTTAATGAAAAAAAAGTATTATCAATTAATTCATAAAAATTTTCACCTAAAAGTTTCTTGTGAATTTGCATAGGCACTTTTATAGTAGCTTTATTATCTAATATATTAATTAAAGTAGTTTCTTTAAACCAAGTATTAAAAGACATCGGAGTTAGTTCTTTATTAATATTATCTAAAACACTATTCCATAAAGCCTCAATATTCATAAAAACACCTCCATTGTTATTCACTAACTAAATTCATTTTAACTTATCTTTTTTTAAAATCAAAGCATAAAATTTAAAATAAAAGTTATCCACAATTAAAAAACAATTACAAGTCTATATAATATCTTACTTTGCAAAAGTTATCAACAGTTTCCACAAAATTTAAATTATTGAAAACCAAAAAATATTAACAATATTCACAGTTTGGCTTTAATTCCTTGACAGAAAAACAAATAACATTATATAATTAGTTGAATTTATAAGTTACGGAGGAGAAATATATGAAAAAAACTTATCAACCAAATAATAACAAAAAAGCAAAAAAATGTGGTTTTTTTGCAAGAAAAGGAACAAAAGTTATTAACAATAGAAGAAAAAAAGGTCGTAAAACTTTAACTTCAAGTAAATAAACCACGTGAGTGGTTTTTTATGAGCTAAATAAACTATGAAAAAGCGAGAAATAGTAAAAAAAAGTTTAGATTATAATAATATTATTCAAAATGGTAAAAAAGTGGATAATCTTTATTTTGCTTTATTTTATTTCCCGGGAAATAATTTAGAAGAAATTAAATTTGGATTTGCTATCAGTAAAAAAATAACAACTGCGGTCCAAAGAAACAAATTTAAAAGACAAATTAAAGAAGTAATTGACAAAAACAAGTTCTTATTTCCAAAAGGTCAAAATTATATTATAATGATTAAGAAGAGATCATTAACATTAAAATATTTTGAAATAGAAAAAGAATTATTAAATGTTATAGAAAAGGTGAAAAATGAAGAATAAAAAAATATTAGTAGGTATATTAGTATTATTGTTGTTAATAACTAGTGGTTGTACAAAATATCTGGAAGATGATAATAATAAAAAAATAACATATGAAAAAACAGGTCAAACATTACCATCAAATATATTATGTAAGCCAACAGATAGTGAAATAGAAAAACTTTATAAAACTAATGAAAAAAAGATGGCTGTAAAATTAGATGATTTACCAGTTTGCAAAAATTTTAAACCTAAAGATTTAAAATATGTCAGTATTTGGGAATCAATATTTGTTAAGCCTTTAGCTTATGCTATTTTAAAATTAGAATTAGTAGTAAAAAATTATGGTATTTCAGTAATGCTAATTGGTTTAGCTATCAGATTAATAATGCTGCCTTTATCTAAAAATTCAACTGCTCAATCGGAAAATATGAAAAAAGCTCAGCCAGAAATATCTAAAATAGAAAAAAAATATAAAGATAAAACAGATAAAGAATCAATGATGAAAAAAAGTGAAGAGACAATGTTAGTTTATAAAAAATATAAAATTAACCCTTTAACAGGCTGTTTATTTGCTTTTATTCAACTACCTTTATTCTTCGCTTTTTTAGAAGCTGTTAATAGGGTGCCAGCTATTTTTGAAGGAAAATTTTTAGTATATCAGTTAGGAACAAATCCATTGGTTGGAATTAAAAATCACAATTACTGGTATATATTATTAATTGCTCTTATTATTGCAACAACTTATTTTTCATTAAAAAACACAATGCAAGCAACCTCAAATAGCCAGGACAACACTCAAAAACAAACACAGTTTATGGCTAAATTTATGTTGGTTATGATTTCGGTGGCATCATTAAGTTTACCAACTGCAATAGCTTTGTATTGGATTATAACAAATTCGTTTACAGTTTTTCAAAACATGTATCTTAAAAGAAAGAAGAGTTAATATGGAAGTAAAAGTATTTGAAGGAAAAATCAAAGAAGAAATTGTAGAGAAAGCTTTAAAAGAATTAAATGTGAATGAAAACGAAATTTACATGACTTCGGAAGAAATAAAAGGAGGACTTTTTAAAAGTCTATCCTATAAACTAAAGATAATTAAAAAAGAGGATGTTATAAATTTTATTGAAGAATATTTAAAAAATTTGTTAAAGGATATGGGCATTGATGTTACTTTTGAGTCTAAAATTAGAGAAGAACAAATTATTCTAAAAATGTATTCTGATAAAAACTCAATACTTATTGGTAAAAATGGTCAAACTTTAAAAGCGCTTCAAATTATTTTGAAGAGTGTAATTAATAAACAAATAGGGGTCTACCCTTTAATACTATTAGATGTTGAGAATTATAAGGAAAAACATGAGAAGGCTATTGAAAGGCTTGCTAAAAACGTTGCCAGAGAAGTCGCTAGAACTAAAGTAGAAGCACAACTTGAAATCATGAATTCTTACGAAAGAAGAATCGTTCATAATATTTTAACTAATTTCAAGGGGATAGTTACTATTAGTGAAGGAGAGGAACCTAACCGTCGAATCGTTATTAAGCCAGAAAAATAAACTTCTGGTTTTATTTTTCATTTAAAATTGGTATAATATGTCGTGATTAGGAGAAATTTTATGGAAGATACAATTTGTGCTGTCTCAACAGCACTCGGCGATGGAGCTATATCAATAATTAGAGTAAGTGGACTTAAAGCTATTAATATTGTCAACAAGATTTTTATTGGTCAAAATTTACTTAAAGTTGAATCGAATACAATTAGTTATGGCAAAATTAAATCAAAACAAGATATTATTGATGAAGTTTTAGTATCTGTTTTTAGAGCTCCTAAAAGCTATACTTGTGAAAATGTCGTTGAAATTAATTGTCATGGATCTATTGTTTCAGTTAAAAAAATATTAAATTTGTTATTAGATAACGGTTGCCGTTTAGCTGAACCTGGCGAATTTACTAAAAGAGCTTTTTTAAATGGCCGAATTGACTTAACTGAAGCTGAGGCTGTTCAAAGTTTAATATCTTCTAAAAGTGAAATTGCTAATAAGATGGCATTCAATCAATTAAGTGGCAAACTTTCTTCTGTAATAAAAAAAGAACGAGAAACACTTTTAAATATTATGGCTAACATTGAAGTAAATATTGATTATCCAGAATATGAGGATGCTAAAATTATTACTGGAGAAATTATAAAGCCAGAAATTATAAATATGTTATCAAGGCTTAAAAATTATGTTAAAAATAGTGATACCGGACTATTAATTAATAATGGAATTACTATTGCTATTATAGGAAGACCTAATGTTGGTAAAAGCAGTATTTTAAATTATTTGTCATCAACTGAAAAAGCAATAGTTACATCTATTCCCGGAACAACTAGAGATATTATTGAAAGCGAAATTATCATTGAAGGAATTAAATTTAATTTAATAGATACGGCAGGGATAAGAGAAACTTCAGATACTATTGAAACCATTGGTGTTAAAAGAAGTCTAGAAACTTTTAAGAAAGCAGACTTAGTTTTATTTGTTTTGAATTATAATGATGAGATTACAAAAGAAGATATAAAACTATATAATCAAATTAAAAAGTATAACCATCTAATATTAATTAATAAAAATGATCTAGAAAAAGCAATTAAAAATATAGAAATCTTTAAAAGTTCAATTGTTATATATGGAAATACAATGGTTGAAAATGGCCTAGATGAATTAAAAAAAGAAATAATAAAAATGTTTAATTTGGGAAAAATAAATACTAAGGATGTGACATATTTTTCCAACGTTCGTCAAATTAATTTGCTGAAAAAAGCGATAGAATCACTAAATAAATGCTTAAAAGATATTGATAATGATGCATTTGTAGAACTACTTGCTGTATCTCTAAAGGAAGTATGGACCTATTTGGGAGAAATAATTGGCGAAAGCTACGAAGAAGAATTATTAGATAAATTATTTACTAATTTTTGCTTGGGAAAATAGGTGAACATATGAAAAAAGAATATGATGTAATAATAGTTGGTGCTGGTCATGCCGGATGTGAAGCAGCCTATGCGGCATCAAAAAAAAATAAAAAAACATTGTTAATAACTATTAATAAAAAAAACATTGCTGATATGGCTTGTAATCCTTCTATAGGAGGAACAGCCAAAGGCATTATAGTCAGAGAAATCGATGCTTTAGGTGGAATTATGGGTAAAGTGGCTGATAGATCTCATTTTCAGATTAAAATGCTAAATAATACTAAAGGGCCAGCAGTTAGATCATTAAGAGCACAGGTTGATAAAATAGTTTATCCTATAAATATGCTGAAATCTCTAGAAAGTAATTCTAATTTAGAAATATTAGAAGGAATAGTAAAAAATTTAATTATAGAAGATAATAAAGTTATAGGAATTGAATTGGAAAGTGGTAGAAGAGTTACTACAAAGGCCGTTATTTTAACAACGGGCACCTATTTAAATTCTTATGTATTAAGAGGGTCTAGCAAAGAAAAAAGTGGTCCTCATGGCGAAAAAACCTCAATATTTTTAAGTGATAATTTAAAATCTTTGGGTTTTGAAATTCAAAGATTAAAAACCGGAACCCCACCAAGAATAAAAAAAGATAGCATTGACTTTTCTAAAATGACCGTAGAAGAGGGAGATAATGAATGTTATACTTTTAGTTACGATAATGAGTGTTTTTATGATGCTAAAAATCAAGAGAAATGCTATTTACTTTATACAACTGATTTAACACATAAAACAATTAATGAAAATTTAAAGAAATCAAGTATGTATGGAGGATATGTTGAAGGAATTGGACCAAGATATTGCCCGTCAATTGAAGATAAAATAGTAAAATTTGCTGATAAAGCTCGTCATCAACTATTTTTAGAGCCGGAAAGTAAATCTTATGATGAATGGTATCTTCAAGGATTTTCTACAAGTATGCCCACTGATGTTCAAGATAAAATGGTTCATTCTTTACCAGGATTGGAAAAAGCAATAATTACAAAATATGCATATGCTATTGAATACGATGCCATTAATCCACTTCAGTTAAAACCCAGTTTAGAAACGAAATTGATAGAAAACTTATATACTGCTGGACAAATAAATGGAACCAGTGGTTATGAAGAGGCAGCTGGGCAAGGCCTCATTGCTGGAATTAATGCTAGCTTAAAACTAGAAGGGCAAAAGCCTTTGATATTAAAGAGAAACGAAGCATATATTGGAGTTTTGATTGATGATTTAGTGACGAAAGGAACTAATGAACCGTATCGCATGCTTACCTCAAGAGCAGAATATCGTTTAATTTTAAGACATGACAATGCCGATATTAGGCTACGCAAAATAGCTTATGATGTTGGAATGATTAATGCTGAGGAATATAAAAAATTTGATAAAAAACTTCAAGAAATTGAAAAAATAATTTTAAATTTAAAGAATAGCTATTTAAAGAATCATTCTAATGCTTTAGATGTTTTTAAGAAATACAGTTTAGAATTGCCAAAAATACCAATTACTTTATTTAATTTGTTAAAAAGACCAGAAATCAATATTAAATTAATAAGTGAAATTACAAAATTAAGTGATAATAAGGAAGTCTTAGAAGAAGTAGAGATAATTACTAAATATGAGGGGTACATAAAAAAAACATATAAAGATGTTGAAAAAATGGTTAAATTGGAGAAAAAAACAATCCCAGAAAACATTAACTACAAAAAAATCACAAATTTAGCTACCGAAGCAAGACAAAAATTAGAAAAAATAAGACCTTTATCTATTGGCCAAGCTTCAAGAGTTAGTGGAGTAAATCCGTCAGATATTGCAATTTTATGCGTTTATTTAAAAAAGGAGTACCCAAATGAATGAAAAAGAATTTATAAAAGCGGTTCAAGCTTTAAATTTAGTTTGTGATGCTGAAATTTTAGATCAATTAAATAATTATTATGATTTGCTGGTAAATTGGAATAAAAAATTTAATTTAACTAGCATTTTAGATAAAAAAGAATGCTTTTTAAAACATTTTTATGATTCTTTAACAGTTATTAAAATTGTTGATTTAGAAG
>CAYTSB010000003.1:0-35312 GCA_964440405.1 uncultured Muribaculaceae bacterium | reverse complement strand
AAAGGATATAAATTTAAAAAAGGTAATGATCATCATACAATGTTTGGTTATTTGCAAATTGATAGGATAATTTACCCACATAAGGAAAATCTAACAGAATGGGTAAAAAAGCAGCCCCATGCTAATGGATATAAAAGACTAAATAACAACTCAAATTGTATTTATATAGCAAGAGAAAATTGTACGTTTAATAAGAATATCAAAGGTTATGGCATGTTTAAATATAATGAAGAATTAGATTTAACTAAAAGAGGAATGACAAGAACAAAGTGGGATTTACCAGTAATATTTAAAAATCTATCAATAACTTATCATAATACAGATAGTTGGAAAGATGGCTATTTTAAATCAGCGTGTCGAGGACAAGAATTTGTAATAGAAGAAAATATTGAAATAGAAAAGTGGGCAATAAATCTAATTGAAAATCATTCTGTAAATAAAGTTAAGGAAAGTAATATTATTGAAAAAGTCCATTTATAAAAGTCCTAAAAATTAAATAGAATATGTTTATGAGTTTTTTGCAAAAAACTGTTGTAAGTATCATAAATATTATTTATAATGAAGATGGTGATAGAATGAATTATAAGGTGACAGTACATGATGAAGAAGAAATGATGGAACTAGCTCAAAATATTGAATCAGAGAAGTTTCCTAATATGGTAATATGTTTAGATGGTGAACTAGGAAGCGGAAAAACAGTTTTTGTCAAAGGTTTTGCACAAGCCTTAGGAATGAAAGAAGTCATAACTTCTCCTACTTTTAATCTAGTTAAAGAATATCTAGGAGGAGAATTACCTTTGTATCATATGGATGTATATCGTTTAAATAATAATCATCAAAATATTGGAATAGATGAATATTTTAATAAAGGAGCTATTTCTATTATTGAATGGTCAGAATTAATTAGTGATTATCTGCCAGAGGAAAGATTGCAAATTACTTTTAAAATTATTGACGAAAACACTAGAGTTTTAGTTTTTACTCCTTACGGCAAACAATATGAAGATTTGTGTCATGCAGTTTTATAACAGATAAAAATCTGTTTTTTTATTAAATTAATAAAAAATAATGTATAATTAATTTAAAAGAGGTGTAGTATGCAAAAAATAGAAACGACTTTACTATTGTTAAGAAAAGACAATCAAATTTTACTTGCTATGAAAAAAAAGAGGATTTGGTGCAGGAAAATATAACGGTGTTGGTGGCAAATTAGAACCAAATGAAACTCCAGAAGAAGCCATGATTAGGGAAGCTTATGAAGAAATATGTATCGCTCCAACTGAATATGAAAAAGTCGGGATTATGGATTTTCTTGAGTATGTAAAAGGAGCCAAAGCACATTTAATATTTCATTTATATGTCGCAACTAAGTGGGATGGAAAACCTCAGGAAACCGAAGAAATGAAACCAGAATGGTTTAATATAGATAAAATACCTTATAATAAAATGTTTATTGATGATAGCTATTGGATGCCATTTATTTTAGAAGGTAAAAAAATTAACGGCTATTTTGAGTTCGATGAAGAATGGAATTTATTATCTCATCATATAGAGGAAATAAAAGTGAACTAATATCTGTTAAGAAAAGATCTTTAAAATAATTTTTACACACGAGTATAATCCTTATATATTCGTTTTTTAAATTTTATGGTATAATAATTTTGCTTGGAAGTGGTTAAATGTATAATTTATTAATAGATACACATAGTGATAAAGCAACTTTGGTTTTATATAAAAATGATGAAGTATTTAAAATTAAAGAAAATATTTCTCATCAGGGACATAGCAATAATATTATGCCAATGATTGAAGATTTGCTAACTAAAGAAAAGATTGATTTAAAGTTATTAAAAGAAATATTTGTTGTTAATGGTCCAGGAAGTTTTACTGGTACTAGAATAGGGGTAACTATTGCTAAAACATTTGCGTACTCTTTAAATATACCTATTAAAACAATTTCTTCATTAATGATAAAGGTATTAAGTAGTGATTTATCTGGAACTAAACTGGCAGTGGAAAGTGATCGTAATGGATTTTTTATAGGTTTGTTCGACAATAACAATAGACTATTAAATGATTACTTTTATTTAAGCAAAAATGATTATCAAAATTATATAAGTCAAAATAATTATGAAGATAATATTGTTGATCAAGTTGAAATAAATTATCAGAATATTTATAATTATTTACAAAATATTTCTGGTGAAAATCCTCATGGAGTTAAACCTTTATATATTAAAAAGATAGAGGTGCTAAATGATTAGACCTGCTGAAATAGGTGATATTGAAGAAATAAATAATTTAGGGATTTTAGTTAATTCTAATTTTAGAAAATTATTTAATATTAAAGATATTTTAAATGAAAAATTTAGTAAAATTTTTGTTTATATCGATAGCAATCAAATAGTAGGTTTCATTCATATTACAGAATTATACGAAGCAGCAGATATTATTAATGTGGTTGTAAAAGAAGAATATCGAAGAAATAATATTGCCAGTAATTTGATTGATTATATGTTAAGTGATCTTAGTAGAGGAGTAAAATTATTGACCTTGGAAGTTAATGTTAATAATATCGCTGCAATTAATTTATATAAAAAGTTTGGATTTGATATTATTAATACTCGCAAGCATTATTATAATAATGATGATGCTTACTTAATGGGAAAGGGAATAGAATAATGGATATATATATTTTGGCAATTGAAACATCATGTGATGAAACAAGTGTCGCTATTGTTAAAAACGGTAATGAATGTATTAGTTTAAGCATTTTAACTCAAATGGATATTCATGCTAATTATGGTGGGGTAGTACCAGAAATTGCTTCTAGACTGCATACTGAAAATATTACTTTAGTAATTGACGATGCTTTAACTAAAGCTAAGATGAAAATAGTAGATATGGATGCAATTGCCGTAACTAATATGCCAGGATTAATGGGTAGTTTATTAGTTGGATTAGAATGTGCCAAGGCACTATCATTTATTTATAAAAAACCGCTTATTACCGTTAACCATTTAATGGGTCATATTTATGCTAATAATTTAGAAAATAAAATTGTTTTTCCAGCTCTGGCTTTGATAGTAAGCGGTGGTCATACCGACATGCTTTTTATGAGAGGAGACTATGATTATCAAGTTATTGGCAGAACTTTAGATGATGCAATTGGTGAGTGCTATGATAAAGTTGCCAGGGTACTCGGTTTAAAATATCCGGGCGGACCAAACATAGAAAAATTAGCTAAATTAGGTAAGCACACCTATAACTTATCAATCCCCATGAAAGATAATAGTTTAAATTTTAGTTTTAGCGGATTAAAAAGCAGCATTATTAATTTGGTTCATACTGAATGTCAAAGAGGAAATGAGATTAATAAAGCAGATTTAGCATGTAGTTTTCAGGAAGTGGCAATTAAAGAACTTACTAATAAATTAACTTTAGCTTTAAAAAAATATCCTGTTAAATCTGTTACTATTGCTGGTGGAGTCTCAGCTAATAAATATCTTCAATCTGAGGCTTTGAAGGTTACTACAGAATTTAATATTCCTTTGCTAGTGCCACAATTAATTTACTGTACTGATAATGCCGCAATGATTGGAGCAGCTGCTTATCCTTTATATTTAAAGAAAGAATTTGCTAATTTAGATGCCAATTGTTATAGCGTTAGTAACTTAGAGGAGAGCTAAAATGAAATTAATTGCTTTATTAATTGCTGTTTTTGGGGGAATGTTTTTTCTTATCGGTTATTTTATTTCTAAGATAGGTAAAGATAAAAACGATTTATTTAAATTTGCAGTAGCATTGGCTTTAACAGTCATGATAGGATTAATTGTTTTTGATTTGACTCCTGAGTTATTAGAAAATTTGGAAAATCAGAAATTAATTAATAAAATTATTATAGCTGCTTTATCCGTTCTGGGTGGTGCTATAATTTTAAAACTATTAGATTTCTTGGTACCAGATCATCATCATGAACATCATCCTCGTGAAAAAGATAAGGAAGAACACGAATCTAATATGTATCATATCGGTTTGATTACAAGCATTGCTTTAATTTTACATAATATTATTGAGGGCAGTGCTATTTATATAACGGGTTTATTAAGTGCACATTCTGCTTTACTATTAGCTCTAGGTGTAGGACTTCATAATATCCCTTTAGGCATTGAAATAAGTACTACTATGGATTTATCTAATAAGAGTAAATTTAAAAAATTTTTACCAATACTTTTAATGATTTTATCAACTGGGATTGGTGCTTTAACAATTTTTGCTTTAGATATTGAATTTAGCAGCTTATTTTTAGCAATTTTAATAGGAGTAACAATAGGGATGCTTATTTATATTATTTTATTTGAATTACTAAAGGAAGTTTGGCGTAATATAAAAGAAAAATCTACTATAATTGGGATTGTTTGTGGTATGATAGTTATAGTTGCAAGTTTAATAATTTAAGGAGGATAAGATGAAAAAAGTTTTAGTTACCGGAGCTGCTGGAATGATTGGCTATCGTGTTTTAGAACATTTAATTAAAGAATCTAAATACGAAATAACAGCTCTTGATTTAAAAAATTCTAAATCGGAAAAAAAGTTTAGAAAACTAAATACAAAAGTTAATATTATTTATGGCGATATTAATAATGAAGTATTGATTAGTTCTTTAATTAAAGATCACGATTTTGTTATTCATTTAGCTGCAATTTTGCCTCCTTTAGCTGACTTTAAACCAGAATTAACAACTATTGTTAATTATGAAGGAACTAAAAATATAGTTGATGCCATTAATAAACATAATCCTAATTGTTTTTTATTATTTAGTTCTTCAATTAGTGTTTATGGTGACAGATTAAAAAACCCTTATATTAAAGTTGGTGATCCAGTTGGAATTAATCCCTATGATTACTATGCCAGCTGTAAAGTTAAAACTGAAAATTACATTATCAAGAATTTAAAAAATTATACTATCTTTCGTCTGACAGCGATTATGGGCCGTCCTGCAACTGATCCTTTAATGTTTCATATGCCTTTAGATACTAAATTGGAAATATCTTCCGATGTAGATACCGCTTTAGCTTTTGTTAAAGCTTTAAATCATACTGAGGAATTAAAAGGTAAAGTTTTTAATCTGGGTGGCGGTAAGAGATGCCGTACTACTTATCGAGAGTTTCTTGTAAAAATGTTTACTATTTATGGCTTAAATTTTAATTTTTTGGAAGCTTATGCTTTTGCAGAAAAAAATTTCCATTGTGGCTATTATGAAGATAGTGATGATTTAGAAAAAATATTACATTATCGTCGTGATACTTTAGAAACTTATTTAACAAGAGTTGAACGAGAAACTAATAGCTGGAAAAGATTTTTTGCTAAATTATTATCTAAACCGGTTGTTTATGCTTTAAATAGAAAATCTGAACCATTAAAAGCTAGAAAAGAAAATAATAAAAATTTAATTAAAAGATATTTTAATAGGTGAAATTATGGAAAAAAAGGTTGGTTTAGCATTGGCGGGCGGTGGCTTAAGAGGTTCTTATGAGATAGGAGCCTTCTATGCTTTAAAAGAAAGTAAAATTAAATTTGATATGATTTCTGGTACTTCTATCGGTTCATTTAATGGCGCAATGATTGTAGCTCATCAGGAGCAAGAATTATTAGAATTCTGGGAGACAGTTGATCCAATTCATTTTTTAGAATTAGATGAAATATTTAAAGCAAAAGAGATAAGTTTAAAAAAATTGGATATTATTGTTAAAACGATTAAAAGTAAAATAAAAAATCATGGGTTTAATTTGAGTCCTTTAAAAATTAAACTAGAAGAAATATTTAATGAGGAAAAGTTTAGACAAAGCACTATTGATTATGGAGTAGTAACTATTAAAAGTGATGGTGTGGTTCCAGTTGAGGTAACAAAAAAAGATATTCCTAAGGGAAAAACCATAGAATATATTTTAGCCAGCTGTTATTTACCAATATTTAAAAAAGAAAAATTAATTGATGATAATTACTACTTAGATGGTGGTTTTCATGATTCGGTACCAATTGAAATTTTAGTAAATAATGGTTGTAATAAAATTTATGCAGTTTATTTAAATGGTCCGGGTCCACAAAAGAAAATTAAAAATCCAGAAATCGAAATCATTAAAATTAAACCCAAAAAAAATTTGGGTTCACAATTGACTTTAGATACTGATAAAATTAGAGAAAATATTAAACTTGGATATTATGATACTTTAAAAGTTATTAAAAACTTAGATGGTATTAACTATTATTTTAAAAATAATAAGTTAAGATTTTATGACAAACTTTTAAGAAAAGTTGATAAAAAAATGCTAAATAAAGCTTATCTCAGGTTTTTAGGAAAAAATAACAGGGATTTAATTATTAAAGCTTTAGAATATGTTATAAAAAAAGAAAAATTAGAATTGTATAAAATATACAGCCCTTATGATATAATAAGAGTTGCTAGAAGAAATACTGGTGAACAGGGATTTGAATATAAATTTGTTAGAAAATTAAAATTATTTTGGGAGTGGTAATATGACTATAAAAGAAGTATTTGAGAATAAAGAAAAATATTTGGATAGTAAAATAATCTTACAAGGATGGGTGAGGAATCATCGTAAACAAAAAGAATTTGGGTTTATTGATTTTAATGATGGAACTTATTTTAAATCATTACAGTTAGTTTATGATAACACATTAACTGATTTTGATGAAATTGCTAAAATTCATGTTGGCAGTTCTTTAAAAGTTGAAGGGATTTTAATTAAATCAGCAGGAACTGGTCAAGAAGTTGAAATAACTGTTAAAAAAATAACTTTATTAGGCGATTGCCCTGAAGATTATCCAATTCAACCTAAAAGACATACTCGAGAGTTTTTAAGAGAACAAGCTTACTTAAGACCGAGAACCAGCTTGTTTTCAGCAGTATTTAGAATAAGAAGTGTTACAGCAATGGCAATTCACACTTATTTTCAAGATAATAATTATGTTTATGTTCATACACCTATTATCACAACCACTGATTGTGAGGGCTCAGATCAAATGTTTAAGGTGACCACCTTGGATTTTAACCACTTACCAATGAAAGCTGGTGAAGTTGACTTTTCTCGTGATTTATTTGGTAAAAAAGCATTTGTAACTGGTAGTGGACAATTGCATGGTGAAGCTTTTGCTTTAGCTTTTAAAAATATTTATACTTTCGGACCAACTTTCAGAACTGAAAACTCTAATACTAAAACACATGCCAACGAATTTTGGATGATTGAACCAGAAATGTCTTTTTGTGATATCAATGATAATATGGATGTTATGGAAGATATGCTAAAGTTTATTGTTAAATATGTTGTGGAAAGATGTCCTTTAGAATTAGAATTTTTAGATAAATTTGTCGAAATTGGTTTACTTGATAAATTAAATAAATTGCTCAAGAGTAATTTCACAAGAATCACTCATCATGAAGCAATTGATATTTTAAAGGCTGCTAAAGTTAAATGGGAATTTGATCCTGATTATGAAGGAGATATTGCCAAAGAACATGAAAAATATATTACTGAATATTTTAATGGCCCGGTATTTATTAAAGATTGGCCAAAAGACATCAAAGCTTGGTATATGAAATTAAATGATGATAATAAAACAGTTGCTGCTGTTGATCTAGAGGTGCCCGGTGCCGGAGAATTAATTGGTGGTAGTCAAAGAGAAGATGACTATGATAAGTTATATGATAGAGCTAAATCTATGGGAATTGATTTAGATGCAGTTGAATGGTTTATGAATCTTCGCCGTTATGGAGGTTGTATCCATAGTGGCTTTGGAATGGGGTTTGAAAGACTGGTTATCTATCTAACGGGAGTTGATAATATTCGTGATGTTATCCCATTTCCAAGAACTCCTAACAATTGTAATTATTAAAAGGTGATAATATGGGAAGAGCTTATGAAGTAAGAAAAGCCAGTATTCAAAAAACCGGAGCTGTTAAAGCTAAAATATATTCGACTTATGCTAAAGAAATCTATTCAGCAGCAAGAAATGGTGGATTTGAAATTAATTCTAATTCAACTTTAAAAAGGTTGGTTGAAAAAGCTAAAAGGGAACAAGTTCCGAGTGATATTATTGAAAGAGCAATTAATAAAGCTAAAGGAAATGATAATATCAATTATGAAACAGTTTACTATGAATGCTTTGGGCCGGGAATTTCAACTTTAGTTATAAAGTGTTTAACTGATAACATTAATCGTACTATCAGTTATATTAGAGAAGCTTGTAATAAGGCTAAAACTAAAATGGGAAGTCAAGGCAGTGTTTCATATAATTATGATCACTTAGCTATTTTAACTATTAAAAATGAAAAAAGTGATGAATTGTTTGAAACTATCTTGAATAATAATATTGAAATAATAGATTATGAAGTAGAAGAAAATGAAATAACTGTTTCAATGAAACCTAATGATAAAGATAAAGTTAAAGATGTTATAGAAACTGTTATTCCTGATGCTGATTACTTAATTGATGAAGTAGGAATGTATTCTAAGGATAAAGTAGATTTGAATGATGAGGAATTAGTAATATTTAATAAATTTATTAGTCTTTTAGAAAATATTGAGGATATTAGTGAAATATACCACAATGTTAACTTAAATAAATAGTAAGTAATTACTATTTTTAATTTCATTTAATTTTCACAATGATATAATATAATTAGTTTGGTGGTGCTTATGCATATATTAGTTGTTGATGATGAAGAGCTAATTAGGAATGTTATAAAAGAATATGCAATAATGGAAGACTTTTTAGTAACTGAAGCTAGCAATGGTTTAGAGGCAGTTGAATTGGCTAAAAAAAATAATTATGACATTATAATTATGGATATTATGATGCCTAAAATGGATGGCTATCAGGCAATTAAAGAAATTAAAAGTTTAAAATCAATTCCTTTTATTATTTTATCAGCCCGTAGTGAAGAATTTGATAAATTGTATGGGTTTGATTTAGGTGTTGATGATTATCTAACTAAACCTTTTAGTCCTAGAGAATTAATATCTAGAATTAAAGCGATTACCAAAAGAAACAGTAACAATCATAAAAAAATATTTTATAAAACTCTAATTTTAGATGATTTAGCTCATGAAGTTTATATTAATAAAAATAAAGTTGAATTAACACCTAAGGAATATAGTTTGCTTAAATATTTAATGGAAAATAAAAATATTGCTTTATCTCGTGAACAGTTATTATCAAATATCTGGGGATATGATTTTTATGGTGATGATAGAACAATAGATACTCATATAAAAACTTTAAGGAAAAGATTAAAACAGTATGGAAATAATATTGTTACGGTTAGGGGAATGGGGTATAAATTTGAAATTAAAGAAGAAAAAGAATAGTATTATTTTAAATACTTTAATAAAAATTATTGCTTTTTCAGCTATAATATTAGTTATATTATGGATTTTTCAAATTGGCTTTTTAAACTTCTTTTATGAAAAATATACCGTTAGCAATATGGATTCTATAAAAAGAAAAATTGAGAAATCATCAGAAGAAGATTTAAATGTTTTATTAGAAACTATTGCTTATGAGAATAATATTTGTATTGAACAAATCGTTGGTGATATGCAGATAAGCTATAATACAAAAATTAAAGCTTGCTTATTGGGCAGAAATAATTTTCAAATAGCAGCTTTTAAAAGGGATATGATGACCAATCCTGATCTTAATAAACTAGAATTAAATGATAAAGTCTCAAATACTAAGTCTTTATTGTATGGAATAAGAAGAAACAATCAATATATTTTTATTTTTACAACATTAGAAGACATTAATGAAACTAGTGTTGTTTTAAAAAGTCAATTAATTTATATAACTTTAATAGTTATGGGCCTATCATTTATTATTGCCTACTTTATTTCCAAAAAGATAACTTCGCCAGTTGTTAATATGACTAGTAGTGCTAAAAAATTAGCCAGTGGTGATTATGATGTTTTATTTGAAAAAAATGGAATTGAAGAATTGGATGAACTGGCAGATTCTTTAAATTATGCTACTCATGAATTATCTAAAACATTAGAGTTAAGAAGAGATTTGATGGCTAATGTTTCTCACGACTTGAAAACGCCTTTAACAATGATTAAAGCTTATGCTGAAATGGTAAAAGATTATACTTATAAAGATAAAACAAAAAGAGAAGAGAATTTAGATATTATTATTAAAGAAACTGACCGTCTTAATTTACTTGTTAATGATATTTTGGATTTGTCAAAATTACAGGCATCCAAAGAAAGTCTAAACATTGAGGAATTTGATTTAATTAAAGAAATAAATGGTATTATCAAAAGATATGACTATTTGAAAAGTGATGGCTACGAATTAATATATCACGGGCCTAATAAAGAAATAATTAAAGCTGATAAAATAAAAATAACTCAGGTTATTTATAATTTAATTAATAATGCTGTCAATTATACTGGCAAAGATAAAAAGGTTTATATTGAAATAGAAAAAATTGCCAATAAATTAAAAATAATGATTAGAGATACTGGTAAAGGAATAGATCCCGATGAAAAAAAATATATTTGGGATAAGTATTATAAAACCAATAAACTTCATCAAAGAAATAAAGTGGGTACAGGAATTGGTTTATCTATTGTAAAAGAAATATTAAACTATCATAATTTTGAATACGGTGTAGATAGTAAAAAGGGTAAAGGGACAACTTTCTATTTTTACATAAATTTGTAAATAAATTGAATTTCACGATACCTTCACATAAATTTCATGTTACTTTGTTATTATTTAAATAGCAAAGGAGATGATGTGTATATAGTATAGAAAAAACAATAACAAAAAAATAGTAAACTCTTTTACAACAAATAACAGATGAACTCAAACTCACACTTTAAGAAAAGAAATGATGTATTTAAAATTTCTTTTCTTTTTTATAAATTAAATTTAGAATTATATATTAAAAATTTATCTAATATAGTATAATTAATAAAGGTGAAGTATGAAAAAACAGGTATCATTATTTATAAAAGGAATTATTATTGGAGTAGCTAATATTATTCCTGGGGTTAGCGGGGGCGCATTGGCAATTTCTTTTGGACTATACGAAAAGATTATTGGAGCCGTAACTCATTTATTTAAAAAATTTAAGGAAAACATTTTGTTTTTAATGCCAATTGGAATTGGAGCAGTTATATCAATTTTAGGATTAAGTAAAGTATTAGATTATACTTTGAATAATTTTGAAATTCAAACTATTTTATTTTTTGCGGGATTAATTGTTGGTGGATTACCGGCTTTATATAATAAAATTGATAATAAAAAAATTAAACCGAGATATTTTTTAGCTTTTTTATTAACTTTTACTGTTGTTGTAGTAATGACTATAGTTACACCTAAGGAAAATGTTGTTAATTTAGACATTTTAACTTTCGGAAAAATGATCTTATTATTTGTCATTGGAATTATTGGAGCAGCAACAATGGTTGTTCCAGGTATCAGTGGTTCATTTCTATTGATGTTATTGGGATATTACAAACCACTAATTGCAGCTACTAGTGAATTAGCCAGTTTTGATAATATTTGGCATAACATTTTAGTTTTAGGACCATTTGGTTTGGGTCTCATATCAGGGATATTTTTAATGGCAAAATTAGTTGAGGCCTTATTAAAAAAATATCCAACAATTACATATTATGCAATTCTTGGATTTGTATTAAGTTCAGTAGTCTCAATATTTATTCCGATTACGGGTTGGAGTTTTACTAATGCCAGCATTGGAATATTGCTATTTATTATTGGATGTTATAGTTCTTATAAATTATCAAAGCTAGAGTAGAAACTCTACTTTTTTAATTGGCGATAAATTTTTAAAATAAACGGTAATGCTTTATATATAAAATTTTTATTTACTAAATCAAATTCACCAATAAATTCAATGTATTCGCCACCCATTTTTCTTTTAAATTCATAAAGTCCACCTAGATTTTTATATTTAGTATGAGGATCACCAACCGTGCCAAATAAATCCATAAAATTCAGGTTCATATTTTTAGCATCCTTAATTGATTCATAATAAAGACGATTGATAGCACTTGTTTTAGTTCCAGTATAATCGTTGCCAATATATAAAGTCCAAGCAGCATAGTTGGTATAAACACAAATTAAGCTGCAGACGACTATTTCCTTATCTTTGATTTCCTTTAACCAGGCAATATCATTTTCCAAACGATTAACTTGATTTTTAATATCGGGATTAGCACTATTTAAATCTTTACTTTTTAGTTCATCTTTAAATTTCTTTAACACTTTTCCCGGATTCAAAACTGCTTCAAAAATTTTTGCTTGCTTGTATTTTTTAAAAGTATTATAAAAATTCTGATAAAAATCCAAAGTATATTCATGAAAATCATTTTTGTGAGCATTATTTTGAATTAAATTATGAAAGGCTTTAATATCATTGCTTTCCCTGATTACCAAATCATAATCATAGCTTCTCTTAATAGTTTTCATAAATGTTTTACTCATTCTTGCTTCAATTGCAGCCAGTTCATCATGAAGATCAATTCTGAAAGTATATCGATGAGCATTACCTTCATATAGTTTGTTAAATCCCTGATGCTGATAGCCAAGTTTAAGCATTTGATTATATATTTTATAATTATTAATTCCGCCATCAATTTTTTTGCCTTCTTCATCAATATCCTGATATTTAATTCCAGGATTAACTCTTAAATAAATAGCATTTTCTTTAATTAAAAATTGCTTTAATTTTTCGGTAAATTCCTTTAAGATTTTAGCGTTATTGAAATCCAAGATAAAACCTCGAGGAGCATAAAAATAACACATTTTTAAAGGAGTTGCTTTTTTTAATAAGAGAGCAGCTGCAACTAAATGATTATTTTCATTTTTAAGTCCAATGTAATAAGGGATTTGATTTCGGCTTAATTTACAAGATATTCCCCAGGGATAGCTTTGTAAAAAATGAGCGTTGGGATTTTTATTAAAAAAATCTATGTACTCTTTTTCGCTAATGTTTTCTATGAATTTCATCTGAATCACTCCTATTTAAATATAGCATGAAATTATAATTTTTTAAAGAACTATAGTAATATTATAAACAATTAGGTATAATACTATTAGGTGAAAATATGAAAAAAACAATAAAAGATATTGATTTAAATAATAAAAAAATAATATTAAGATGTGATTTAAATGTTCCAATCAAAGATAATGCTATTTTAGATGATACTAGAATTGTAGCTGCAATAGACACCATTGATTATTTGATTGAGCATTCATGCAAGATAGTTATCATGTCCCATTTAGGTAAAGTAAAGACTGTTAAAGATAAAGAAAGTAACAGTTTAGAAATAGTTGCTAAAAGACTCAGTGAATTATTAAAAAAAGAAGTAATTTTTTCTAAGGAGACTAGAGGGATGTTATTAGAAGACAAAATTAATAAAATGAATTGTGGTGATGTTTTATTAATTGAAAATACTAGATTTGAAGATGTCCCGGATAACTTAGAAAGCGGTTGTGATGAACAATTGGCCGAATATTGGTCTGGTTTAGGAGAAATATTTGTCAACGATGCCTTTGGCGCAATTCACAGGTGTCATGCTTCTAATTATGGTATTAGTAAATATTTGCCTTCGGTTATTGGGTTTTTAGTAGAAAAAGAATTAAAATATTTAAATACTCTAATAATTAATCCGCCTCGTCCTTATACAGTAATTATGGGTGGTGCTAAGATTGAAGATAAAATTCCTTTAATAAAGAGTATTATTAATAAGTGTGATTATTTGTTAGTGGCGGGAGGCGTTGCTAATACTTTCTTAAAGGCCTTAAAATTCAATGTGGGATTCTCAATTTATGATTCTAACACAATCCCTTTAGTAAGTAAAATAATGCTTGAAAACAAGGAAAAAATAATGCTTCCTTTAGATGTGGTAGTTGGCAATAAATATAATAATAATTATGCGGAAGTAAAAAGCTTAACTGAAATTAGTGATAATGATGCTATTTATGATATTGGGCCTAAAACTATTGAAAAGTATAAAAAAGCCATTAACAATTCTCAAACAATATTTATTAATGGCACTATGGGTAAATATGAAGATCCTAAGTTCTGTTTTGGGACTAAAGAGATATGCCAGTTGCTAGTTAAAAGTCCTGCTAAAGTGATTGGTGGTGGTGGTGATATTTTAAGTGCTATTAATAAATTTGATTTTGCCAAACATTTTTATTATCTTTCTACTGGTGGTGGAGCCACTTTGGAATATTTAACTAATCCTAATTTAAAATGTTTGGAAAACATAGAGGAGATTCAATGAAAAAAATTGTCTTAAATTTAAAAATGAATTTTGATCGAGAGGAAATAACTGATTACGAAGCTGAACTAGTTAAAATAGTTTCGGGTAATCCCGAAGTTATTATTTGTCCACCAACTTGTTTTCTTTACAAATTTAGCAGTGAAAATTATAGTTTGGGTGCTCAGAATGTTTCTGAATATCTAAGTGGAGATTATACTGGAGAAGTATCTGCTAAACAATTATATAGTATGGGTGTTGATTATGTTTTAGTTAACCATCGTGAAAGAAAAATAGTCGAAAAAATAAATGAAGATACAGTATTTAATAAAGTTAGAAATGTTTTGCAAAATAACATGGATGTTATTTTTTGCATTGGTGAAACTTTAGAAGATAAAAAAATTAAAAGAACCGAGTATTATATTAAGACAATTTTAAGTAAATTATATTCAAAAATAGCAAAGGAAGAGTTATCTAAAATTATTATTGCTTATGAACCGGAATGGTTGGATGGTAATAGAAGTATTACTAATGAAGAAATAGAAGAAACTATTGATTTAATAAAAAAAGAAGTAAAAAGATTAACTAATTATGATGTTTCAGTTTTATATGGTGGTAATATCAATGGCTATAATATTATGACTTTAAATACAATAGCTAATTGTGACGGCTTCATTATTGGTGAATCGTCTTTAAATATTATGGTGGCTAATGATATTTTAAAAGCAACTATTGAAAATTATTAATCGACAACAATTGACAAAACTTTACATATTCTGACAAAGTATTTCCTAGTATTTTGTCTTTTTTTAAACTATAATTAAAATGCGTGAAGTAAAATAGAAAGGGAAAAATATGAATAAAAAGATTCGCATTTTGATGATTGACGATAATAGAAGTCTCATTGAAATGGCAAAAGAATATTTTAGTAGTCACGCAGTAATTGATATCATTTTAGAAGCACATGACGGCAGGGAAGGATTACAAACAATTTTAGAACATGAAGGAGAGTATGATTTGGTCTTGCTGGACCTAGTAATGCCATCAAAAGATGGACTTTATATCTTAGATGAACTAACAAGGCTTAAGAAAATGCAAAATGTTATTGTTGTTTCTGGATTAGGTAAAGAGGAAACTTTAAGAAAGGTAAGTGCTTACGGAGTTAAATACTATATTTTAAAACCTTTTGATTTTGAAGATTTAGAATCAAGGATTTTAGAAAGCATGAGTGTTGTTGAAAATAAGAAGTCAGTTAATTTAAATGCAGCCAATCTTCATCTTCTTATTACTAAAACTCTACATTCATTAGGAATACCTTCGCATATTAAAGGATACCAGTATATTAGAGAGAGTATTTATTTGATGTATGAAAATCCTGGTTTAATCGGAGGAATTACTAAGGAATTATATCCGGAAATAGCTATCAAATATGAAACAACATCTTCTAAAGTTGAAAGAGCTATTAGACATGCAATTGAGGTTAGCTGGAACCGAGGAGATTATGATTTAATGGAGGAGATATTTGGTCATTCTGTTGATTATGATCGAGCTAAGCCAACTAATTCAGAATTTATTGCTACTGTAGCTGATAAATTAAGAATAGATACTAAAATCTATAGTTAGATTTTAGTTTTTTTATGTTCAAATGTAAAATTAAAGTTAATTGCTTTTACTGCTTGTTATATGTTATTATACTGATATGTAAGGTGAAAATATGAAAAAAGTTATTACAATTATCTTAGATGGTTTTGGCTGCCGTGAAGAAAAACATGGCAATGCCATAGCTAGTGCCAACCTACCTAATTTTAATTATTTGTGGGATAATTATCCTCATTCAACCTTAGAAGCCAGTGCTGAAGCAGTTGGCCTTCCAGCAGGACAAATTGGTGGCAGTGAAGTTGGACATCAAACCATTGGAGCAGGGAGAGTTATTAAACAAGAATTGCTTGAACTAAATGAATATTTTGAAACTAAGGCTTTTGATACTAATTCTAAATATTTAGAAATGATTGATTATGTTAAGCAAAACAATGTACCTCTTCATTTAATGGGATTAGTTAGTGATGGTGGGGTTCATTCTCATATTGATCATCTAAAAGAACTAATTAATTTACTAAAGAAAGCTGATCTACCAGAATGCTATATTCATGTAATCAGTGATGGCAGGGACACTTCCAGAGAAGTAGTAATGAAATATATTAATAAAATTAATAAATTAATTGAAAATACCAATAATTTTAAAATAGCAACCGTTTGTGGTCGATTTTATGCAATGGATCGCGATAACAGGTGGGAAAGAACTAAGATTTATTATGATTTAATAACTAGAGGTTCTGGTTATGCAGCTCTTGATTTGGAAAGAGCAATTACCAGCTGTTATAAAAAAGCAATAACTGATGAATTTTTACCACCAATTCTTTTAAATCAAAAAGGTCTTATTAAAGATAAAGATGCAGTTTTATGGTTTAACTTTAGAGCAGATCGTGCTCGTCAAATTTTAAGTTCTTTAACAACCAGAGAATTTAATAATTTTTTGATTAAAAGTATGCCTAATCTAAAATTATATAGTTTTTATGATATAGATAAATCAGTAAACAGCAATTATTTATTTGCTACTGAAGAAGTTAAAGGCGCTCTAGGTAAATATTTAGGAGAATTAGGACTTAATCAGGCGAGAATTGCTGAAACTGAGAAGTTTGCTCATGTAACTTACTTTTTTGATGGACTTTACAAAGGTAGTATTGAAAACTGTGATCGTTTTTTAGTCCCTTCACCAAAAGTATCAACTTATGATAAAGCTCCTGAAATGAGCGCTGAAGAAGTATGCAGAAAAACTTTAATGGCCATGAATAAAGATTATGACTTTATTTTAGTTAATTTTGCTAATCCTGATATGCTCGGTCATACTGGAGATTTCAATGCTACAGTTAAAGCTTTGGAAAAAGTTGATGAATGTCTAGGTCAAATTAAGGAAGCTGCTGAATTAAACTTTTATACGATGTTTATTCTATCAGATCATGGTAATGCTGAAGAAATGCTGGGAGCAAATAACGAAGTTATTTCTAGCCATACTTTAAACAAAGTCCCTTTTATTGTTACTGATGAAAAAGTTAATTTAGAGGATGGCGCTTTAGCCAATGTGGCTCCGGCTATTTTAAAATATATGGATATAAGAATACCTGACGAAATGAAAGAAACTAATCAAATTTTAAATTTTGAATAAGATTTACAAAACCACTATTTCTTGATAGAATTAATTATGAAATGGTGGTTTTTTGATGAAGACAAGAACTCGCTTTGCGCCTAGCCCAACCGGATTTATGCATATCGGTAATTTAAGAACAGCAATATTTGAATATATTACTGCGAAGCACAATAATGGCGATTTTATTTTAAGAATTGAAGATACTGATCAGGCCAGAATAGTGGATGGAGCAATCCAATTTATTTATAATACCTTAAATTTATGCGATATTAAAATAGATGAAGGCCCAAGCAACGAAGGAATATATGGCCCTTATATCCAAAGCGAAAGAAAAAATATTTATAAAGAGTATGCTTTAAAACTTGTCGAAAAAGAATTTGCATATTATTGTTTTTGTAATGAAGATAGACTTAATAATTTAAGAGAATTGGCTAATAAAAGAAAAGAACCATTTATGTATGATGGCTATTGTAAAAAATATTCTAAAGAAGAAATAGAAAAAAAGATTAAAAGTGGCGAACCGTATGTTATCAGACAAATAATGCCTAAAGCTGGTGAAAGTTCTTTTGATGATGTTGTTTACGGTAAAATTAGAGTTCAAAATAAAGTTTTGGAAGATCAAATATTACTAAAAAGTGATGGCTATCCGACCTATAATTTTGCTAATGTGGTTGATGACCACCTGATGGACATAACTCATGTTATCAGAGGTAACGAATATTTAAGTCAGACTCCTAAATATAATTTATTATATGAGGCATTTGGGTGGACACCACCGGTTTATATTCATCTACCGATGGTATTAGGAGAAGACGGTAATAAACTGTCTAAAAGAAATGGCGACGCTTCATTTATGGATTTATATCAGGAAGGATATATTCCCGAAGCTATCGTTAATTATTTATCCTTATTAGGTTGGGCTCCACCTGATAATAAAGAAATATTTACAATGGCAGAATTAATTCAAAATTTTGAGCCCTCTAAAATAAGTAAATCACCAGCATCTTATGATAAAAAGAAATTAAACTGGATAAATGCTCACTATATTAAAGCGTTATCTCAAGAAGAATATCTTAAATGGATTAGGCCTTTTTTAGAAGCTCAGTATGATCTTAAAAATAAAAGTGAAGAATGGATTAATACTCTATTACTAACTTATCAAAACCATATTGCTTATGGAAAAGAAATAGTTAATGAGGTGAAATTATTCTTTAATGAAAATTTAGATGTCAATGAAGAGAGTCAAAATATTTTGGACGATGAAATAGCTCAGAGAGTATTACAAACCTTTAAAGAAGAAATAGCAAAATTAAAGGAATGGAATATTTTAAATATAGGTGAAGTAATTAACATTGTTAAAGAAAAAACCGGCGAAAAAGGGAAAATGCTTTATATGCCAATCAGAATAAAAATCAGTGGCTTAATGCATGGACCAGAACTTCCTAATACAATATTTTTAATCGGTCAAGAAGAAGTGCTAAAAAAATTAAAATAAGGAGGTATTATGAAATTATATAATACTCTAACTAAAAAAATAGAAGAGTTTATTCCTAACGAAGAAGGAATATTGAAAGTTTATACCTGTGGGCCAACGGTCTATCATTATGCTCATTTGGGAAACATTAGAACTTATATTGCTGAAGATTTGTTTGAAAAAGCTTTTAAATATTTAGGTTATAAGGTAGAAAGAGTAATGAATATTACCGATGTTGGTCATTTACAAAGTGATGGTGATGTTGGCGAAGATAAAATAGCTGTAGCTATGGCTAGAGAACATAAGACTTCTAAAGAAATAGCTGAATTTTATACTAATGCTTTCTTTGAAGACTGTGATTTGGTCAATATTAGAAAGCCGGATATTGTTATTAATGCCAGTGCTGAGATAGAAATGTATATTAAATTAATTACCAAATTATTAGCTAATGATTATGCTTACATTGCTAATGGCAATGTTTATTATGACACATCTAAATATAAAAATTATTACAGTTTGTCAGGAAAAAAAGAAGAGGATTTAGTAGTTGCTTCAAGGGATGGTGTCGAAGAAGATGAATATAAAAAAAATTCAGCTGATTTTGTCTTATGGTTTACTAATTCTAAATTTGGTAATCAGGAATTACAGTGGGATTCACCATGGGGCAGAGGCTTTCCTGGATGGCATATTGAATGTAGTGGGATAGCAATAAAATATTTAGGAGATAAATTAGACATACATTTCGGCGCTGAGGATGCAGTATTTCCTCATCATACTAATGAAATAGCTCAAAGTGAAGCTTATCTAGGTCATAAATGGTGTAATTATTTTGTTCATTTATCATGGCTTTTAACTGGTAGTATAAAAATGAGCAAATCAAAGGGCCATATCACTAGAATCAGTGATTTAAAAAATGAGGGTTACAATCCGCTAAGTTTTAGATATTTTATTATTAATTCCTACTATCATAAGCAACTTAACTTTAGTTTTGAAGCAATGGATAGTGCTGATACTGCTTATAAAAAATTAAAAAATAAATGTTTGGCTCTAGCAAAAGATGGTGAAATAGAAGAAGAACCATTTAATAAATATAAAAATGAATTTAAGAAATATTTGGAAGATGATTTAAATACTGCTAATACCATTACTTTAATTTATGATTTATTAAAAGATCAGGAAGTAAATGATATTACAAAAAGAGAATTGATTAAATCTTTTGATGAAGTATTAAGTTTAGATTTATTAAAAGAGAGTAAAATAGAAAATGAAGAATTTATTTTGAGTAAAATTGAAGAGAGAAAAGCTGCTAAAGGAAATAAAGATTATATTTTAGCAGATCAAATTAGAAATGAATTACTATTATTAAATATTGAATTACTTGATACAAAAGACGGAACAACTTATAAAGTAAAGGAGTAGAAAATGGATATAGCATTAATCTTAATAATTGTATTTTTGCCATTAGCAGCATCATTAATTATTCAATCAAAATATAAAAAATATTCTCAAGTTGATAATGATAAAAAATTAAGCGGCTTTGAAGTCGCTAGAAAAATACTTGATGAAAATAACTTACAAGACATTCACATTGTTGAAGTTAAAGGCAGTTTAAGTGATCACTATGACAGCAAAAGAAAGGTGGTCAGATTATCAACAAATATTTTCCACGATAACAGCATTGCATCTTTAGCAGTGGCTGCTCACGAATGTGGACATGCCATTCAGGATAAAGAGGGATATTTATTTTTAAGAGTTAGAAATTTTATTTTTCCAATTGTTAATATTTGTTCTAGGTTTGCTTATATAGTAATTTTATTAGGTTTCTTAAGTGAATTTTTACAACTTATTTATCTGGGAATTGCTTTAGTAGGAGTAGGATTGATATTTCAAATTATTACTTTACCAGTTGAATTTAATGCTTCTAAAATGGCAAAGGAAAAATTAAAAAAACATAAACTTGTTAACAAGGAAGAAATAGAAGGCGTCCATTCAGTTTTAACCGCAGCAGCATGGACTTATGTTGCGGGAACACTTGCAACTATTGCTCAGATGCTAAGATTATTTTTAATAGGTAGAAGAAAAGATTAGTTTAAAACATATTGCTATAAGAATATGGAGTATATAACAAAATGAATTGATTTCGAAAAACTGAAAAAGGAGTACAAACCATGAATGAAAGAAATAAATTTGCTACAATAGGGATTTTGATTTATATTATAGCATCAGTAGTTACTAGATTTATATTAAAAATACCCGACTATATCTATACGCCAATTGCTATAATTGCCATAATATTAATTTTTATTGGTTTAATAAAGGATAGAAAAAAGAGGGGATAATGGAAAAAGTGGTTTTATTGTTTTTAATTATAGGAGTAATAGTAACAGGAATAGTATGGCTAATTGATAAATTTTTAAAGCCAAAATGGCTTAAATATATTTTTGTCTTATGTCTTGTGATTTTAACAATATATTTTATAGCAATAGCGCAAAGTGGTACCGGTGAAGGGTTTGAAGATTTGGCTAACTTTATAGTTGCTATGTTTACTTTTGTTGGGGCAGTGGTTTCTTTAATAGCATCAATTATATTTGATGTTATTAAAAATAAAAAATCCAAAAAAGTTTAGAAAAACAAATCAAAGAAACATAAATTTTTAGTATAAAAAAACTGTATTATCGCAAGGTAATTTTAAGGAGTTATCTTATTTTTAATAGGTAAAAATGATAGAATATATTATTAAAATGATTTATAGGAAGGAGCAATTATATGTTTAAACTAGTATCAAAGTATGAACCAAAAGGCGATCAGCCTCAGGCTATAAGCGAGTTGGTTGATGGTATTAACAATGGTAAAAAAGATCAAGTTTTATTAGGAGCAACTGGTACTGGTAAAACTTTTACGATTGCTAATGTTATTGAAAAAGTTCAAAAACCAACTTTAGTTTTAGCCCATAACAAAACTTTAGCTGGACAGCTTTATTCTGAATTAAAAGAATTGTTTCCCGAAAATCATGTGGAATATTTTGTATCATATTATGATTATTATCAACCAGAAGCATATGTTCCTTCTAGTGATACCTATATTGAAAAAGACTCTTCAATTAATGATGAAATAGATGAATTAAGACATGCGGCCACCAGTTCAATTATTAATAACAAAGATACCATTATTGTCGCCAGTGTTTCATGTATTTATGGTATTGGTGAAGTGGAAGAATATATTAAAAACATGCTTGTTTTAAGTGTCGGCGATAAAAAAAGTCGTAATGATATATTAAATCAGCTAATCGATATGACTTATGAAAGAAGTGAGTTTGATCTTCATCGTGGAACTTTTAGAGTTAAAGGTGATACTATTGAAATTATTCAAGCTAACTATAAAAGTGAAGGCATAAGAATTTCTTTATTTGGTAGCGAAGTAGAAAGAATAAATACTTTTGATCCTTTAACTGGAGTAAATATTAAAGATTTAAAAAACATTTCAATCTTTCCTGCCAGTCACTTTGTAACCAGCAGTGATAAGTTAGCAAAAGCGATTGTAAATATTGAAAAAGAATTAGAACATAGACTGGAAATATTAAAAAAAGATAATAAATTAGTTGCTCACGAAAGATTAAAAGAAAGAACTAATTATGATTTGGAAATGCTTCGTGAAACAGGATTTTGCAGTGGTATCGAAAACTATGCTCGACATTTGGCTTTAAGAGAAGAAGGAGAAACTCCAACCACCTTAATGGATTTTTTTCCAAAAGATTTCTTGTTGATAGTTGATGAATCTCATGTTACTTTGCCACAGGTTAGAGGAATGTATAACGGGGACAGAGCCCGTAAACAAACACTAGTTGATTATGGATTTCGTTTACCAAGTGCCTTGGATAATCGTCCTTTAAAATTTACAGAATTCGAGAATAAAATCAATCAAGTTATTTATGTTTCAGCAACACCTAGTGAATATGAACTTGATAAATCAGGTGAAATTGTAGAACAAATTATCAGACCTACTGGTTTATTAGATCCAACAATTGAAATTAAACCTTCTAAAGGCCAGATTGATGATATTATGAATGAAATAAATAAGCGTATAGAAAATAATGAAAGAGTTTTAATTACCACTTTAACAATTAGAATGGCTGAAGAATTAAGTAATTATTTAAAAGAATATAATATTAAAGTTGCTTATCTACATAGCGAAATAAAAACTTTAGAAAGATTAAGAATAATTAGAGATTTACGTCTTGGCAAATATGATGTTTTAGTTGGGATTAATCTTTTAAGAGAAGGAATAGATCTTCCCGAAGTTAGTTTAATCTGTATTTTAGATGCTGATAAACAAGGATTTTTAAGAAGCGATCGCAGTTTAATTCAAATTATCGGTAGATGTGCTAGAAATGCTAACGGGCATGTTATTATGTATGCTGATAAAATAAGTGAAGCAATGACTAAAGCTATTAATGAAACAGCTAGAAGAAGACAAATTCAGGAAAGGCATAATGAAGAATATCATATTACGCCTCGAACTATTCAAAAAGAAATTAGAGAATTAATATCAAATGAAGTTGAAAACAAAGTTCAAAAGAAAGAAAAACTATCAAAAAAAGAGAAAAACGAGATAATGATTGAGATTGAAGAAGAAATGAAACTAGCTGCTAAAAATTTAGATTTTGAAAGAGCTATGGAACTAAGAGATATCTTATTTGAAATGAAAGGTAATAACTAATTAAAATCAACTGTAATAAATTTACAAAATAAAAAGTTCTATGATGTAATAACTTTATAAATTGATATAAATGTATTATAATGCAAATAGAAATAAAAACATATAGAAAGGAATTAAAAAGAGATATGATTGCATTAATTACCGGAGCAAGTTCAGGTATAGGAAAAGATATGGCCAGAAGACTAAGTGAACTTGGTTATGATCTAATCCTGGTAGCAAGAAGAAAAGAAAGATTAGAGGATTTACAAAAAAGATTAAAAACTAAAGTTAAAATCATTGATATGGATTTATCTGTAGAAAAGAATTTATATCGTCTTTATGACCTAACTAAGAACGATAATATTGATATTTTAATAAATAATGCCGGGTTTGGATTATTTGGAGTATTTAATAAAACGGATTTAGACACTGAATTAAAGATGATTGATACTAATGTTAAAGCTGTTCATATTTTAACTAAATTATATTTAAAAGATTTTGTTAAAAGAAATAGCGGTTATATTTTAAATGTTGCTAGTATGGCCGGATTTATGTCTGGTCCACATTTAAATACTTATTATGCCACTAAAAATTATGTTTTGAAATTAACGATGGCTATTTATGAAGAATTAAAAGAACAGAATAGCAATGTCCACATTAGTGCTTTGTGTCCTGGACCGGTTAAAACTGAATTTAATGAAGTTGCTAGGGGCGGCTTTATACTTAAAGGAATGAGTTCTAAAGAAGTGGCTGTTTATGCCGTTAATAAGATGTTTAAAAATAAATTAATCATTATTCCTGGTTTTCAAAATAAACTTGCGATTTTCTTTCTGCGCTTTGTTCCTTATAAATTACAATTAAAAATAGTCGCTAAAATTCAACTAAGTAAAAATAAGTAGAATAAAATTATTAAATAATCCTCATTATAAACATAGAATTTATAAGGAGGATTTTTTATGTTTCATAACTTTGGAATTGGTGTTGCCAAGATATTTAAAAATGCTGAAGCGGAGATGCTGAGTTTAAATCACCCCTATGTTGGTAGTGAGCATTTACTTTTAAGTATTTTAAACAGTAATGATGAATTAGTAGGTATTTTAAATAGTTATAATTTGACTTATAATCTGTTTAAAGATGAGTTAATTAATATTGTTGGTAAAAGCACCAAGAAATCCAGTACAATTTTATATACACCATTATTAAAAAGAGTCATTGATATAGCTTTAAGTGATGCTAAAGAAAATAATAATGGTACGGTTACTCCAACTCATCTTTTTCTGGCTATTTTAGAAGAAGGTGAAGGGATTGCTTTAAGATTAATGATTGGTATGAATATTAATATTGATCTTTTATATCAAAAACTAAAAAATCAAAAAATCAAACCTAAACAAAATAATTTATTGGTTTATGAAATAGGTAATGTTTTAAATAATAAAGTGGATGTTAATGATAAGGTAATTGGAAGAGATAAGATTATAAATAATATTATTGAAACATTACTTCGTAAAAACAAAAACAATCCTCTTTTAATTGGCGAAGCTGGGGTCGGTAAAACTGCAATTATTGAAGAACTTGCTAGAAGAATTATTAACAATCAGGTTCCTAAAGAGTTGTTAAATAAAAATATTGTCATGCTGGAAATGAGTTTTTTAGTATCAGGAACTAAATATCGCGGTGAATTTGAAGAAAGAGTAACTAAAATAATCGATGAAGTTAAAGAAAATGACAATATTATTTTATTTATTGATGAAATTCATACTTTAGTTGGAGCGGGCGGTGCAGAAGGAGCGATTGATGCCTCTAATATTTTAAAACCATATCTGGCTCGCGGTGATATTAAATGTATCGGCGCAACTACAGTCAAAGAATATCGTAAAAGTGTTTTTAAAGACAAAGCTTTAGATAGGAGATTCCAGATTATTAATGTTGATGAACCTGATCTTGAAGAAACCATTAAAATTTTAAAAGGAATTAAATCAAGTTATGAAAACCATCATCAAGTTAAAATATCTAATAAAAACATAAATGACATTGTTACTCTTGCCAATAAATATATATTTGATAAATGCAATCCCGATAAATGCATTGATATTTTAGACTCAGTTTGTGCTAAAGTAAAATTAAGAATTAAAAAGGATATTTTTTTAGAAGAACAGAAAGAATCTCTAAATAGAATAATTTTAGAAAAAACCAGAAGCATTTTAAATAATAATTATGAGCAGGCAGTTAAATTGAAAGATGAAGAGCAGAAAATAATAAAAGAAATTGCTAATAAAAAAGCTAATAAATATTTAAGTATTCACAAAGGTGATATCTTAGAAGTTATTAGTAATAAAGTGAGTTTTAATTTATTAGAAGATAAAAATAGAATTATTAGAAAATTAAGAAAAGATTTAAAAAATAATATTATTGAACAAAACAGTAAATATGAAATTTTAGAAGCAATAAAAAACCATTCTTCTAATAAGCCGATATCAATACTAATTACGGGACCAACCGGCTGTGGTAAAACTCATACTGCTAAAGTGCTGGCTGATTCCTTTGGTAAGGATTCTTTACTTAAAATTGATATGAATGAATTTAATAATGAGGTGTCAATATCTAAATTAATTGGAACCAGTCAAGGATATGTCGGATATAATGATGAACATATTTTATCGAATATTAACAACAAACAGATTATCTTAATTGATGAGATAGATAAAGCTTCTAAAAAAGTCTTAAATTTATTTCTAAATATTTTAGATGAAGGCTATATTAAAGATGCTAAGGGAGAAATCATTCATTTTAATAATAAATTAATTATTATAACTGCAAATAAAAACAATCAGGAAATAGTTGGATTTAATAATACTTTAAAAAAAGATAATAATTTTTTAACTAAAGAACTGTTAAGTAGAATAAACAAAGTCATTAACTACGAAACTATTTCTTTAGAAGGAGTTAAAACATATTTAAAAGTATATTTAAAACTAAAAGATCAAAATCAAATTAATGATATTATTGCTAAATCAGAATATCAAAAATATGGTTTAAGAAATATTAACCATTTGACAGTTAAAAACTAACATCCACAAAAATCAAGACTTGTCCCAGGGCTGATCCTTGGATAATTTCTTCTTAAATAAATCAAATTAATAATTTGATTTATTTGATTTTATATACTATAATTTTAATTAGGTGACGAAATGAAATTAAATAATAAAGGTTGGGGATTTACAGAAATGATTGTCCTAATGACAGTATTGATAATTTTTTTAGGAATTGCTGTTTTCTTTATCTATCGTTTATATAATAATTTAGAAGCAAATAATGTGATTAAGAGTAGTAATCCAGTTAATAATAGTGATAATAACGGTCAGAAATATTTTTATAGTGACTTGGAATATAAATTAAAAAATGGAGCTGTTAAATATGTTAATAATCACTATGATGAAGAAATAACTGGTGATATTGTAGTAAGTTTAAAAACCCTAGTTAACAAAAACATTATAACTTCAATTAAAGATTTGAAAACCAATTCAACTTGTTCAGGATATGTTAAAATTATTTATGAAAATGCTGATTATGTTACTTATAAACCATATATCAATTGCCTTAATTATACGACATCAGGTTATCAAGAAAGCCTGGATGAGAAATGAAAAAAATATCAATTGTTTGGGGTATAATTATTCTTTGTATTTTTACTTTAATGACAATTTTAGGTTTTAAATTTAAAAAAATTGAAAATTACAAAGCCTTAGAAATGAATATGAAAAACTATGCTAGAAAATATGTTAACGATATTAAGGATTTTAAATATACTGAACCTTTTAAGATAAATCTTGAAGATTTAAAAAAAGAATACCAAGAAGAAAATTTTAATATTAAAGATGAAGAGTGTGAAGGTTATGTCAAAGTCAGTAAGTATTTTCTTGGCTTAAAATACACCCCTTATTTAGAATGTACTAATTATAAAAATAAATAAATTAAAAATAAGATTATTTTTTTCTTGACTTACATATAATAAATTGTTATATTATTATCGTGCTTAATTTTTAAGGTTTCCTTAGGTGAAACCTATTAAAATAAACATTTGGACACACTAGGATATGTGTATATGAAAGGAGAAAATATGCCAACAATTAATCAATTAGTAAAAAAGAATCGTAAAAATAAAACTAGAAAAAGCAAAAGCCCAGTTTTAAATGTTGGATTTAACAGTTTGGAAAGAAGACCTACCGATGCAAAAAGCCCTCAAAAAAGAGGGGTATGTACCAGAGTAGGAACTAAAACACCAAAAAAACCTAACTCAGCTTTACGTAAGTATGCTCGTGTTAGATTAAGTAATGGTCGTGAAGTTGATACTTATATTCCAGGTGAAGGACATAATTTACAAGAACATAGTATTGTTCTAGTTAGAGGTGGTCGTGTTAAAGACCTAATTGGTGTTCGTTATCACATTGTAAGAGGAGCTTTAGATACTCAGGGAGTAAACGATAGAAAACAAAGCCGTAGTAAATATGGTACTAAAAAAAGTAAAAAATAGAGAGAAAGGAAGATAATATGCGTAAAAGAAGAGCTGAAATAAGAGATGTCCTCGCAGATCCAATTTATAATTCTAAAATGGTTACTAAATTAATTAACCAAATTATGAGTGATGGTCAAAAGGGTACAGCTCAAAAAATTCTTTATGAAGCATTTAAAATAGTTGAAAAACAAACGAATAAAAATCCTTTAGATATTTACAGAGAAGCAATGGAAAATATTAAACCGGCTTTAGAAGTTAAATCTAGAAGGGTCGGAGGATCTAATTATCAAGTTCCAATTGAAGTTAGAGAAACAAGAGCACAATCACTTGCTCTTCGTTGGTTAGTAAATTATGCTAAATTAAGAAATGGCAAGAATATGTCAGAAAAATTAGCTAATGAAATTATGGATGCCGCAAAAGGTATTGGAGGGTCTGTTAAAAAGCGCGAAGATACTCATAAAATGGCTGAAGCAAACAAAGCATTTGCACATTATAGATGGTAGGTGAAAATATGAAACGTGATGTTACTTTAGACAAAGTCAGAAATATTGGAATCATGGCTCATATTGATGCTGGAAAAACCACATTTACCGAAAGAGTATTATTTCATACAAATATTACTCATAAAATAGGAGAAACTCATGATGGTGCCAGCCAGATGGACTGGATGGATCAAGAAAAAGAAAGAGGGATTACGATTACTAGTGCAGCAACAACTGCTCACTGGAAAGGACATCGCTTTAATATTATTGATACCCCAGGACACGTTGATTTTACAATAGAAGTTCAAAGAAGTTTAAGAGTATTAGATGGTGCAATAACTGTCATTGATGCTCAAAATGGTGTTGAACCTCAAACCGAAACAGTTTGGCGTCAAGCTACTGAATTTAAAGTTCCAAGAATGATTTTTGCTAATAAAATGGATAAAACTGGGGCTGACTATGCATTTAGTTTAGAATCTATTAAAAAAAGATTAGGCGTTTTAGCATTGCCAATTGCATGGCCAATCGGCTCTGAAGAAAATTTTAATGGCCTAGTTGATATCATTGAAAGAAAAGCATATCATTATGATGGCGAAGAACATGAAAACTTTACTGAAATTGAAATTCCTGAAAACTTAAAAGATTTAATAGAAGAAAAAAGGGCCAAGTTAATTGAGACCGTAGCTGATTTTGACGATGATTTGATGATGAAATTTTTAGAAGGAGAAGAAGCTCCTATAGAATTAATCAAAAAAGCAATTAGAAGAGGAACTCTTGATGTTAAATTCTTTCCAGTTATGTGTGGAAGTGCCAAATCAAATATGGGAATCAAATTTGCTTTGGATGCAGCTATTGATTATATGCCTAGTCCTTTAGATATTGAAGCTATTGAATGTATTGATAAAAATGGCAATGAAGTATTACGTCATCCAAGTGATGATGAACCATTTACGGCTTTAGCATTCAAAATTATGACTGACCCATTTGTTGGAAGGTTAACATTCTTTAGAATTTATTCAGGAGTATTGCAAAGTGGATCATATGTTATGAATTCTACTAAGGGTGTAAAAGAAAGAATTGGAAGAATTCTTCAAATGCATGCTAACAACCGTAAGGAAACGGATGCCGTATTTGCTGGCGAAATAGCTGCAGCTGTCGGACTAAAAAACACAACTACTGCTGATACCTTATGTGAAGAAAAAAATCCAGTAATTATGAAAGGCATGGCTTTTCCTGATCCGGTTATTGATTTGGCAATTGAACCAAAGAGTAAAAATGATCAAGATAAAATGGCTATCGCTTTACAAAAATTGGCTGAAGAAGATCCAACATTTAGACAAAAATCCGATCATGAAACTGGACAAATAGTTATTAGTGGTATGGGTGAGTTGCATTTAGATGTTTTAGTTGAAAGAATGAGAAGAGAATTTGGGGTTGAGTGTAATGTTGGTAAGCCACAAGTTGCTTATCGTGAAACTATTACTCAAATGGCTGAATGTGAGGGCAAATATATTAAGCAATCAGGAGGACGTGGGCAATATGGTCATGTTTGGGTCAAATTTGAACCAAATCCTGGTAAAGGCTATGAGTTTGTTGATGCAGTTGTTGGTGGAGTTGTTCCAAGAGAATATATTCCAGTAACCGATAAAGGGTTACAAGAGGCAATGGCTGGTGGTATTGTTGCTGGATATCCAGCAGTAGATATTAAAGCAACTTTATTTGATGGCTCATATCACGAAGTCGACTCTTCAGAAATGGCATTCAAAATTGCCGCTTCAATGGCTTTAAAAGAAGCTAAAAATAAATGTAAGCCGGTATTATTAGAACCGATAATGAAAGTGGATGTTGTAACTCCCGAAGAATATATGGGAAATGTTATGGGTGACTTGACTAGTAGAAGAGGAAAACCTCTGGGCCAAGAATCTCGTGGCAATGCTTTACAAATAAGCATTATGATGCCCCTTGCTGAAATGTTTGGGTTAGCTACATCACTACGTAGCAACACTCAAGGTCGTGGTACATTTACACCAACTTTTGATCATTACGAAGAAGTACCTAAAAGTATTGCTGAAGAAATTATTAAGAAAAACAGCATTAACTAAAAATAATACTTGATTAATCATCAAGCATTAGATAAAATAATTATGTTAGAAAAAGGAGGAAAATAAAATGGCAAGACAAAAATTTAACCGTTCAAAACCACATGTTAATATTGGAACAATCGGACATGTCGACCATGGTAAAACAACCTTAACGGCTGCTATTACTAAATGTTTTGGAGATTTCGTATCATATGAAAATATTGATAAAGCCCCAGAAGAAAGGGAAAGAGGTATTACTATTAATACTTCACATGTTGAGTATGAAACTGACGCACGTCATTATGCTCACGTAGATTGCCCTGGACATGCTGACTATGTTAAAAATATGATTACCGGTGCTGCGCAAATGGATGGAGCTATCTTAGTGGTATCTGCTGCAGATGGACCTATGCCACAAACTAGAGAACATATTTTGTTATCTCGTCAAGTTGGAGTACCTAAAATTGTTGTTTACATGAATAAATGTGACCAAGTTGATGATCCAGAATTACTAGATTTAGTAGAAATGGAAATTCGTGAATTATTAGGTGAATACAATTTTGATGCTGAATGCCCAATTATTAGAGGCTCTGCTTTAAAAGCTCTTGAAGGCAAAGAAAAAGCAGTAGAATCTATTAAAGAATTAATGGCAGCAGTTGATAGCTATATTGATAATCCAGTTCGTGATATTGATAAACCATTCTTAATGAGTATTGAAGATGTATTTACAATCTCAGGACGTGGTACAGTTGTTACTGGCCGTGTTGAACGTGGTAAGTTAAATCTTAATGATGAAGTTGAAATTGTTGGTTTAAAACCTACAAAGAAAACAGTTGTTACTGGAATCGAAATGTTTAGAAAACAATTAGATTATGCAGAAGCTGGAGATAATGCAGGAGTATTACTTCGTGGTGTTGCTCGTGAAGAGGTCGAACGTGGCCAAGTATTAGCAAAAACCGGAACAGTTACCCCACATACTAAGTTTAAAGCTAGAGTATATGTATTGTCTAAAGAAGAAGGCGGACGTCATACTCCATTCTTCTCAAACTATAGACCACAATTTTATTTCAGAACTACAGATGTTACTGGTGTAATTGAATTACCTAGTGGAGTAGAAATGGTTATGCCTGGCGATAATATCGACATGACTGTTGAACTTATTGCTCCGATTGCTCTTGAAAATGGTACTAAGTTCTCTATTAGAGAAGGCGGACGTACTGTTGGAGCAGGATCTGTATCAGAAATTGAAAAATAATTAAGTTATTTTAAAGCACAATAAAAACTATTGTGTTTTTTTCTTCTTGTGTTATAATAGTTGCTCAAAGGGAGGATTAAAATGTTAGAAGATGAGTTAAAGATTTTAAATGAGAAAAAATCTGCATTAGATCAATTATATGCTTCATACGAAACACTTGTAGCAAATAAAGATAATTGTGAGAAACATGTATTTAATGATTCCGAACAAGCACTTAGATGGGCAATTAATAAAATGGAATTAGAAGTTCAGGATAAAGCCAAAGAAATATTTACTACGGCTGCATTAAAGGAAAAAGAAGATATAATTAATGGGGCTAGAAAATATGTCAGTAAAGTTTTAAATGAGGTGGTTTCACCAATTGAAAGTATTACTCAATTGGAAGATGGTACGCAAAGCGTTACTTATAAAACTATTAGGGAGTTACAAGAAGATGAACAAGAATATATTGCCATCGCTTGTGCAGCCTATAATAGTGGTATAATGTCAGCAGAAGAATTAAATCTATTTATGGATAGTTTAAATGTAGTATTAGAAGCTGATCAAATGACAATCGCTGATATGGAATTAAAAAAAAGCTTTGAATAAAGATTCTTTAAAAAGAATCTTTTATTTTAACTATTTTGAAATAGTTCGGTTCTTAATCAATATGAATATATCTTTGGCCAAATATAATAGCCTTTTAATTTTATAATTAAAAGACAATAATAATTGCTCGCTAACCATTAAAATGCTATAATAAAATGGATGTTAAATGAAAAAAATATTAATCTTATTAATTATTATTTTAACAGTTAGTAGCTGTAACTCTAAAGAACAACAAATATTAGAGAAAGAATATTATCAAATGCTTGATTTGGCTAATAATTGTGATAGAACTGATGAAGTTCCTTTTAGTGTTGAATTTACTTTAAATGAATTAATTGATAATTATTTAGTTTATCGTTTATATATTGATAATCCTAAAGAAAATATTAATAATATCGAAGCTATAATAATTCATAATTATAAAACTGATGATGTTTTTCCTAATACTGGAATATATGAAACCAAATTGCATTTAGATCCTGATGAAATAAATGAAAAAGAAAATAAAGTTAAAGGAATTATTTTAATTGGTTATATTAATTATGAAGAAGATTTAGATAACTTTGATGCCAATTTTAAGGCATTTATTAAATATAATAATACTTCTAGTTGTTTTGTAAAAGAATATAGCCAAAATCGACAATAAAATTGGACTTTAAGCCTTAAAATCATCTTAGGTGATTTTGTGCGGGTAAAAGTATTTGACGAAAGTCATGAAAAAGATTTAGAAAAATCATTAAACGAATATCTTTCTTCAACAAAGAATGTTATAATTGATATAAAGTTTCAAGTATCTACATCAATGTTTGGTGATGAGCAGATATATTGCTTTTCAGCTTTGGTGATGTATGAAGAAGAATGAGTGGTTAAAAATGAAAAAAAATTCCTTTGTTGAAGGAACACTAATTGCTACAATAGCGATTATAATAGTTAAACTTATTGGAATGCTATATATTATTCCTTTTTATGCAACGGTTGGTTCTCAAGGTAGTGCTTTATATGGTTATGCCTATAATATTTATAATCTGTTTTTAGAAATATCTTCAGCAGGACTTCCTATTGCTATTTCTAAAATCATTAATGAGTATAACACTTTAGGATTGATTGAAGCTAAAGTAAGAGCTTATAAAATTGGGACTAAACTAATTACAATTATTTCTTTCGTTAGTTTTATTTTACTATTTGTTTTTGCCAGAGAAATAGGAGTTCTTATCCTCGGTGATTTGCAAGGCGGAAATACAATTGGTGATGTCGCTTTTGTTATAAGATGTATTTCATTTGCTATTTTAGTTATTCCATTTTTAAGCATTACTAAAGGATATTTACAGGGGCACAACTATATTGCACCATCATCTATGAGCTTAATAATTGAACAAGTAGTTAGAATATTTGTTATTTTAATTGGTAGTTATGTCACTTTAAAAGTATTGGATTTAGGTATTAAAAATTCAGTAGGAGTAGCGGTTTTTGGAGCATTTATTGGTGGACTAGCCGCTTGTGTTTATGTCTTTGTTAAGATGAAAAAAAACAAGGAAAAACTTAATTTATATGAAGACCGAAAGATTGATAAAATTACCTCTAAAGAAATATTAAGAAAAATCATTTCTTATGCTATTCCCTTTATAATTATTAATATTACAGCCAGTATTTATAGTTTTACTAATATGGTTTTAATTTTAAGAACTTTAAGTTATTTGGGATATGAAGCAATAGACGCTGAATTTATTACGAATGCAATTACAACTTTGGGTGCAAAATTAAATATGATTGTTGGAGCATTGGCATCAGGACTTACAGTTAGTTTGATTCCTAATATTGTTTCATCTTTTGTTAAAAAGGATTTTATGGACATTAAAAGTAAGGTAAATAGAGCTTTCCAAATTATTTTAATAATATCACTTCCGGCAACAGTTGCTTTATCTATTTTAGCTGTTCCGGCTTGGACATCATTTTATGGTCCTAGCCATTATGGCCCAATTATCTTTAAATTAAGTATTTTTACGGTTCTATTTTCTAATTTATATATGGTTAGTGGTTCGACTTTGCAAGGACTAAATAAATTTAAAACTGTTTATTTAAGTACTATTTTAGGTTTCTTAATAAATGCTTTATTAGATGTTCCTTTAATGCTTTTATTTGATAAAATTAACATTTATCCATTTTACGGAGCATTATTATCAACAGCAATCGGTTATACAATCTCCATCGCTATTGCTTTAAGAGTGCTTAAAAAAGACCATAACATTGATGTTAAAGATACTTTGAAAGTCTCATTAAAACTAATTTTACCAACAATAGCTATGGCCGCAGTTTTAATTGTATTAAAACTATTAATACCTTATAACTCATCTAACAGGGTATCTTCAATTCTATTTATTTTAATGAATGCTTTAATTGGTGGCTTTGTCTATTTATTCATTACTTATAAGCAGGGGTTATTAGACAAAATATTTGGCAAAGAAATAATAAATAAAATAATTAAAAAACTTACCTTTGGTAAGATAAGTTATAAGAATTAAATCATATACATGTTATTGTTAATTTCAATGTCATCTGTCGCATAAGCGTTAGGAAGAGTAGTTTCCAATTTAGAAACTCTGGATTCTAAACGATGAATTTGTCTTTCTATTTTTGCTAGTCTGCTTTCTAAATCATTGTTTAAATTAGAATTCATATCAGGTCCAGCATAAAAACTATTGCT
>CAYTSB010000002.1:0-38383 GCA_964440405.1 uncultured Muribaculaceae bacterium | reverse complement strand
TGGATAATAGCATCGTAGAAAACAACATCTTGAATAAATAAACTCTTTTCTTCTCAAAATAGAGAAGAAAGGAGTTTTATATTGGCAAAGTATAAAGTAGATATAACGGGAATTAATACTAATGACATTAAAGTTTTAAAAAATGAAGAGATGGTTATTTTATTTAAAAAATATCAAAGCGGTGATTTAAATGCTAAAGAAGAGCTAGTAAATGGCAATTTAAAACTGGTTTTAAGCATTTTAAGAAAGTTTAATCGGGAGAAGTATAATATGGATGATTTATTTCAAATGGGCTGTGTTGGCTTAATTAAAGCGGTTGATAACTTTGACCTGGCTCATGAGGTAAGATTCAGTACTTATGCAGTACCTTTAATTTTAGGTGAAATTAAAAGATATATTAGAGATAACAGTGCAGTTAGAGTAAGTCGCAGTATTAAAGATACTGCTTATAAAATACTCAATTTTAAAGAAAAGTATTTTGTAGAAAATGGGATTGAACCTAGTAGTGAAGTAATTTGCAAATATTTAAATATTACTGAATATGATATTTCAGTTGCGTTAGATAGCTTAAGAGAACCAATGAGTATCTATGAACCAATTTATAATGATGGTGGCGATACTATTTATTTACTTGACCAACTTGCTGATATTAAGGACTTGAATAAGGATAAGGATATGCTTATTTCTTTGAGAAAAGCTTTAAAAAGAATTAAAGAAAGAGAAAGAAAAGTCTTGATTGATCGTTTTATTATTGGTAAAACTCAAATGGAAATTGCCGAAATGTTAAATATTAGTCAAGCTCAGGTATCAAGAATTGAAAAAAATGCGATTAATAATGTTAAAAAACTAATAAAATAGTATTAGGTGATAAAAATGCGTCTTTCTGATTTACAATCCAAAGATATTATTAATACTAAAGATGGCAAAAGAGTGGGTAGAATAATCGATGCTGAAATTAATCTTGATGAAGGCAAAGTGCTTTATTTAATTGTTGAACCAAGACAACTCATTAGAAATATTTTAAGATCTGGCGGGGAAGCTACTATTCAATTTAATCAAATTAATAAAATAGGTGAAGATGTTATTTTAGTTGACCTATAAAGGCTATTATGTAGTATAATTGTTATATTAGGAGATTTTATGAACAAGAAAATAATTTTAATATCAACGATAACTTTATTATTAGATCAACTGACTAAAGGTATTATTGACTCAATGATTAAACTGGACAGTAGTATCAGATTAATTGATAGATATTTTTATTTAACTAATGTTCATAATTATGGAGCAGCCTGGGGAATATTTAAAAATAAAACAATTTTATTAATTATCGCAGCAGTTATTGCTTTAGCAATTATTTATAATTTCTTAAATAATTTTAAAGACAATAAAAGAAACACTATTGCTTTTGGATTATTGCTGGGTGGTATTCTTGGTAATTTAGTTGATCGTTTGTTTATTGGTTATGTTAGAGATTTTCTAGATTTTAATATTTTTAATTATAATTTTCCAGTATTTAATTTAAGTGATACATCAATTGTTATTGGTACATTTCTATTAATAATTGCAATTATCAAAGGAGAAGATTCAAAAAGTGGAGTTAGTAGTAAAAAAAGAAGAACAAAAAATAAGGCTAGATAAATATATTGCTTTTAATACTCTTTTAAGCAGATCTTTGGTTGCTAAAATGATTAGTGCTGATTTTATTTTGGTTAATGGTCAGAAAGAAAAAAGTAGTTATGAAGTTAAAGAAAATGATCTTATTTTAATCAAAGACGGCTATGTTAAAGATATTGTTTTAGAACCGATGGAATTTAATATTGATATAATTTATGAAGATGAGTATTTAATGGTTATTAACAAACCAAGTGGTTTAGTAGTTCATCCCGGCAGTGGCAATAAAAACAATACTCTCGTTAATGCTTTAATTTATCATGGTAAGAGTCTTAGTAATAATGATCTTCGTCCCGGGATAGTTCATCGCTTAGATAAGGATACTTCTGGTTTAATGCTAATTGCTAAAACTGATAAAACTCATGAACTATTAAGTGAAATGTTTAAGAATAAGGAAATTAAAAGAGAATATATTGCTCTTTTAGTTGGAAGATTCCCACATAATGAAGCAACAATCGATGCCCCAATTGGCAGAGATAAAACTAACAGGGAAGTGATGACCGTCAAAAAAGATAATTCAAAAAAGGCAATTACGCATTTGAAAGTCATAAAAAAATATCAAAATTATACTTTGGTATCATTGATTTTGGATACTGGTCGAACTCATCAGGTCAGGGTTCACACGAAATATATTGGCTATCCGGTTTACAATGATCCGGTTTACAATAAAAAAACAGCTGATGACTTTGGGCAATTCCTTCATTCAGCTAAGATTTCATTTATTCATCCGATAACTCAAAAAAATATTAAAATTGAAGTTTCTTTACCAGATGTTTTCCAGAGTTTTATTAATGAATTAGATAAATTAGAAAACTGACAATGTATAAAAGATAGAAAAAGAATAATTTACTCGATTTACAATCTATCTTTTTTAATTTAAAATAAATAAATGAACTGGAAATGAATAAAATAAAAGTGTTGATTACAGTTAAATAATTATTTTTAATATAAAGTAAATCCAAACGATTACTAAATAATAATATTAAATTAATTATAAAATAAACAGTTAAATTAAAACTAAGATAATCTTTTTTAATTAAACTTATTAAAATGGTGGCATTAATAATTGCAATCATTAACTCCATAATATCCATAATATTAAATAAGGGGAATAAAATAGTGGGCATAATCCAAGGCAGTAAAATTATTATAAAAATTATTACAGTCATTTATACACCTCTTTACTAATTATATGAAAAAGGTTATAATTAAAGAGTACAAAGGAGAAAAAATGAGCACAGTATTAATAAACAAAAAAGATGAAATAGTCATGAAATTAGTTCATTATTTTATTACTAAAGAGAATTATAGTCCTATTGTTGTAGCGGGAGCTAAAGATGAGATATGGTTAGAAAATGAAAATGGTCCATATCGAATAATTAGAATTAATTCTAATTATATTCATAATAATGAACAATTTGATTTTGATTTATATAAAACAAGAAGCATTGTTAAACAGATTAAGAAGAAAACATTTTCTTTTAAAGTGTCAACAATGAATATTTTGTTAGATGTTAATGATCAGGTAAGTTTAACTGAAGAAAAAGACATCTTACCTTTAAAAATAGAAAAAATTGAAGATTTAACTCGAAACAAGGTGGTTAAGAAAACATTCCCTAAAATTAGAGAAGAAATATTTAATGCTAAGGATGGTATGGATTTAATTATTAATGTAACTAAGGATATTAATAAAAAAACTGCCAAAGAAAATGAGAAATACGATGAAATATTTAAACCTAAAAATGTAATTGTTACTCCAGTTTTAATTGGTGTTAATATTTTAATGTTTGTTTTAATGTATATTTTTGGTGTTGGCAGTGAAGATGTTAATACTTTATTGAGTTTTGGAGCAATGTATGGACCGCTTGTTAGAAATGGTGAAGTTTATCGTTTAATAACAGCAGCATTTCTTCATGTCGGTATAATTCATTTGGTTTTTAACATGTATGCTTTAAACGTTATTGGTACCCAAATTGAAAAATTATTAGGAAAAACCAAATATTTATTAATATATTTAATAAGTGCTATAAGTGGTAGTTTACTTTCAATGATCTTTACTGATAGTGTGGCTGCCGGAGCAAGTGGTGCAATATTTGGTTTATTAGGAGGATTATTATATTTTGGATATCATTATCGGATGTATTTAGGAAGTGTGCTTAAAAATCAAATTATTCCTTTAATTGTTTTAAATCTTCTATTAGGGTTTATTCTTTCAGGAGTTGATAATTCAGCTCATATTGGTGGCCTTATTGGTGGGATACTCTCAGCCATGGCCCTAGGTATTCCTAACAAAGAAACTAGGCTGGAAAAAATTAATGGAATTATAGTTTTGATTATTTATTTGGCATTTTTAACCTATATGGCATTTATTGGATTTTAAGGGCAAGCGAAAGCTTGTTTTTTTATGCCGAAATTTATTATAACTACGGTATTCATTCAATAAAAAAAGAAACGAAAGTTTCTTTATTATAATTTACGATATAAACCAATGGCTTTACCTAGTATTTGAACATTGGGTAAAATTATTGGCTTCATAGTATCATTTTCAGGTTGTAAGCGAATATAATCTTGTTCTTTATAGAATGTTTTTAAAGTAACTTCATTTTCTTCAGTCATGGCAACAATGATGTCGCCGTTACGGGCATTTTTTTGCTTTTGAACAATAACAATATCGCCATCATAGATACCTTTATTAATCATACTTTCACCACTTACTTCTAAAGTGAATATTGTTTCTTTGTTTGGAACTAGAGAAGCAGGTAGTGAAAAGAATTCATTAGGTCTTTCAATTGCTTCAATTGGATTGCCTGCTGTGATTTTACCTAGGAGTGGAACCTTAATTAAATCTGCATCTTCAGTTTTATATTCATTTTCTACTAAAACTTCAATAGTTCTAAATTTTTGATTAGCTTTTTTAATACATCCGGCTTCTTCTAACTTTTTAAGATGGGTAAAGACAGTGGCAGGAGAACTAAGGCCTAAACCAGCACCAATTTCTCTTACTGATGGCGGATAGCCATTCTTTACAATATATTTTTTAATATAATCTAATACTTCATCTTGCTTTTTAGTTATATTCATTATCTACCTCCAAAAATATTTTAGCATGCTAAATGTCAAATGTCAAACATTTGTTCAAAAAATCTTGACACAAACAAATGTATGATTTATAATGAAAATGTAAGAAGGAGTGATGATATGAAAAAATATTTAAAGAAAAACAAAGGAGAAATTGCATTCTATCTATTAACGATAGTAATAGCTTTGGCCTGTACCTATCGGTTTAGAGAATTAAATCCTGTTGAGAGTTATGAAAGTGTTATTATTAGAGAACAGGAATTGGCAATAATAAATAACTAGATTTCGACAAGAAATTTAGTTTTTTTATGTTAAATTTTAGAAGGTGATTAAGTGCGAACTTTTTATATTTTTAAAATTAGTGATGAATTTAGATCTTTAACTAAAGATAACCCTTATAATTTATTTAAAACTTTTGAACAAATTTATAATTTTAATAAAAAAGATATTTTTCTGGCTTATGATTTATTTTTTCAAGTGGCAACTCCTTTTGATAAAAAAAATCTTAATTTAAATATTTTTGATCATAACAGGCATAATAATAATTATACTAAATTCAATAATATTCATATTATCAATAATTATTATACTGATGAAAAAACAGAATTAACAATTAATAATTCTTATTTAAAATTAAAGACAACCGTAATTGCTCCAGTATTTTTTAAAGATATTAAAAATAACAACATTTTTGTATGTGATTTTCAAAATAAAGATTATTTTTGGTTGGAAAGTTTGTTATAAGCTCTTGTTAATTAGTGAAAATTCTAATATAATATAATTGAATGGAGTTGATAAAATGATAAAAGATATATTATTAATCCTAGTAGGTTTAATTCCTGGACTTATTCTTGGCTTTTTTCTAGCTAGAATATTTATGAAAAAATATTTAAAGAAAAACCCGCCAATCAATGAAAAAATGATTGAAGCATTAATGAGCAGTATGGGTAGAAAACCAAATCAAAAACAGGTTAATCAAATGATGAAACAAATGAATAGATATATGTAAGGTGATTTAAGTGGATTTAAGAGGGGTAAATGAATTTTTTAAAGATACTTTCAAATATATTATTGTTATTATTTTAACAATGATTGTATTTTTATATGTTATTTCTTTTCAGCAGATATATGAAAGTTCAATGTCACCGACTTTAAAAGACGGTGATGTTACGGTTTTATCTAAAATTAATTATAAATTATTTGAAATTAAAAGAAATGATATTGTAGCTTTAAAGACCCTTGATGGCAAACTTTATGTTAAAAGAATAATTGGTTTACCGGGAGAAGAAATTCATTATCTAGATAATATTTTATATATTAACAATGTCGGTTATGATGAAAAGTTTTTAAGTGCCGATGTTCATACTAATAATTTTTTGTTTGAAGATATTTGTTCTAAACTGGATTGCCCCGATAATAAAATTCCTGAAGATATGTATCTAGTATTGGGGGATAATAGAGAAGATTCTTTAGATAGCAGAGATAAATCTTTAGGATTAGTTAAAAAAGATCAGATTATTGGTAGATCAATTTTAAAAATATGGCCTTTAAATGAAATAGGTAAAACAAAATAATACTTTAAAGTATTTTTTTTTGAATAAATACAATAATATATATTAGATATTGATTGGGCTCAAAAGAAGGTTTTTTTTATTGCATATTTATATTTTTTGTTGTACAATCACTATGTAAAGATGTTTTTTTGTATTATGCATTTAAACATTTTAGAAAGGGAGGTTAAATATTATGTTTAACAAAAAAAGAATCATAGCTGTTTTATTATTCTTGTTACTTAGTTTCTTTATGATAACATTTGCTAATCCTGCTGAAAATGAAGCAAAAGCAACAAGAACAGTAACATTTATTGATAGTTATGATAACAAACAACTGGATAAAAAGACGGTTGAAGTTGGGACAAAGGTAACTGCACCAGAAGTTCCAGATCACAAAAATGTAGTATTCATTGGTTGGTATAAAGAAGACACTAATGAAAAAGCAAATTTAGATAATATAACAGAAAATATTACAGTAAAAACTAAATATGCGGATGATATTAATAATAATGGCATTGCAGATGATGATGACACCTACTATACTGTCAGATTTATTGATAGCAGAAAAGACACAACCTTAAAATCACAAAGAGTTCTAACGGGAATGAGTGCTACAGCACCTACAGTACCAAGTTATGAAGGTTATACCTTTAATGGTTGGACAAGAGGATACACAAAAGTAACAAGTAACATTGATACAGAAACAATTTACTTAGCAACTAACTATACAATAACATTTGATACTGATGGGGGAACAGCAGTTCCTAAAATTGTTGGGAATATCGGAATAGCAGTAACTAAGCCGGTAGATCCAACTAAAGAAGGCTATACTTTCGCAGGATGGGATCAAGAAATCCCAGAAGTAATGCCAGCAAAAAATATGGAAATAAAAGCAATATGGGAAATTAATAATTATAAAATCAATTATAATTTAAGTGAAGACATAGTTAAAGATGCAGTACACAGCAATATAAAGACTTATACAATATTAGATCCTTTATATACTTTGGCAGCGGCAACTAGTGAAAACTATATATTTAGTGGCTGGTATACAAAAGCTATTGATGGTGAAGAGGTAACAACCTTGGCTGGAGGCAAAACCGGAGATGTTACTTTATATGCTTACTGGACAGTCAAAGAATACAATGTAACATTTTATAATGGAGATGTTGCACTGGATGATGCAACAAAAGTCCCTTATGGAAATAAAATTTCAGAGCCATTATTTACAGTGCCTGCTGGATATAAACTTCTAGGTTGGGCAGATAAAGATGGAAATGCATGGGATTTTGATACTAATATAATAGAAAACGATTTGGATTTATATGTTTCATTAGAAATTATTGATTATAATTTAACATTTAAAGTAAATACTTTTGGAATAGTTGGAGCCAATGTACCTGAAAATTCAAAAACCTATACAGTTAATGATGAATTTACATTTAACAATGCCACAAGTTCTTCACATAACTTCCTAGGTTGGTATAATGAAGATGATACTAAAGAAGAAGGTATAATTCTTGGAACAAGTGGAGACAAAACATATGTTGGTAAATGGCAAATTAAGGAATATATTTTAACATTTACTGATACGACTGGAGAAATAATTACAAGAAAAGTTCCTTGGGGTGGAATACTGTTAGATATTCCTAAAGTAACTCAAAAACAAGGGTATATATGTAGTTGGGATCGCTTGCTTTACATTGGTATCATAGAAGATGATGAAATATCAACAAAATGTATAAAAAATACTTACAGTTTATTTATTTATCGTAATGGTGGCAACTGGAGTGGAAATAATTTTCAACTTGTAAAATATGAAGATACTAGAACTATTAATGAACCAACTAAAAAAGGTTATGAATTTGCTGGATGGACAGTTACTGGTAAAGGTTCAAAAATAGAAGGTACAACATTTACTATGGGATATGAAAAAGCTGTATTAACAGCAAAATGGGTCCTTATTGGTAAATATATAGTAACATTTGATACTGATGGCGGAAGTGATGTAGAAGATATTTTAGATGTAACTAAGAATACTACAATTACTAAACCTACTGATCCAACCAAACAAGGCTATAAGTTTGAAGGATGGTACAAAGAAAACACTTTAGAAAATGAGTGGGATTTTACAAATGACAGGGTAACTGCAGATATAACTTTATATGCAAAATGGACAATTAACCAATATGATATAACATTTGATGCTAATGGTGGATTACCAGTCAATCCTTTAACTCAGGATTATAATTCAGTAATTGACTTGTCACTTGTTGAAACAACAAAAGAAGGATATAACTTTAAAGGCTGGGAAGCAAAAACATTAGAAGAAATGCCAACAACTATGCCAGAAGGTGGCTTTGAAGTAATAGCAATTTGGGAGGCCAAAGAATACAATGTAACATTCTATTATGGTTTACCTCAAGTAAGTAAAACTATTAAAGTTGCATATGAAAATAAAATTTCAACTGATCAGGTTCCAGATTCATCATTTGTTCTGCCAGGACATGAGTTAATATGGCGTACTGCAGATAATAAAGAATGGAATTTTGATGCCGATAAAGTTACAGGTAATGTTAAGTTATATGCACATCTATCATTAATTACCTATAAATTAACATTTAATTATGAAAATGGTAGTCAAATTGTAAAAGAAGTTGTTTGGAATGGATTGTTATCTGCTCCAGAAAATACTCAAAAGACGGGACATACCTGTAAATGGGATCGTTTAATTTATGTCGGTATTAAAGAAGATGATATAATTAATGAAGCTTGTACGAAAAACACATACACATTAGTTATTTATCCGGGATATTTTTTCTTGGCGCCGTTTCCTGAAATAAAACAGGTAGAATATGGAGCTACAATAAATATACCAAATCCAACCAGATCTCGTTATAAATTTGACAGTTGGACACTTACCGGTGCAGGTTCAAAGATGGAAGGCACAACATTTACTATGGGGCATAAAGATGCTACTTTAACAGCAACGTGGAAATAATCTTAAATAATTTTAATTTTAATAAATAAAACAATAAGATTAATTTCGAATAATTTGAATAAAAAACTAGAGAGGGAATTAAATCTTGCTTTAGTTTTTTTTGATAATATGGTACAATAAAATTGGTGATAATTTATGGCTTATATTAAGTATAAGGAAATAGCTAAATATTTTAATTTTTCGAAATCATTATCGGTAGAAGAACTACCTAGATATGTTAAGGATTATGTCTTTGATGATGAAAAAATTCTAATCGGGTATAAAACTTTAAGAGATCATGGTATATTTACAGATCATAAGATTTTGCTTTTTGATAAAAAGTTTACCTTTGATAATACGAAAGAAATATTTACAATTCCTTATCATACAGTTTCATCAGTATCAATTGTTTTTAAACCAATATCAGCTGAAATGTCACTGTTTTTAGAAAGCGGATACCCACTTAGAATAAAGTTTATTCGAATGAATGATATTGATAAGATGCGTCTTCGTATTTTATATAATATTATTCAGAAGAAAATAACTAATCAAAATATAACAAAATCTGAACTTGATAAATTAGTTAGTAGTGAGTTTAATTTTTAAAGAAGGAGGATTATTATGAACGAAAAAGAAAAGAAAGAGTTATTAAAACAGGAGAAGAAAAACAAAGAGGAGAGAAGTTTATTCCAAAGAATTTTAAACATTGTTCTTTGGATAGTGGTGATTGCTTGGATGGCAGTTTGTGTTACTGATTATATTAAAGTTCAAATTGAAAAAGATCCAATTTTCTGTATCAAAAAAGAAACTATTGAGTATATTGACGGTAATGTCTACTCATGCTTGGGTGCGGGATATAAAATCTATGATTATGATCGTGATACTTTAAAAGCACTTGAATTTGGACCATTCTGGCTTAAAGAAAAAAATGTAAAATAAATGTAAAAAGCATTGTAAACATTAATTACAATGCTTTTTTTATGTTACAATTTTTATAGTAGGAGAGTTATTATGACAAAAAGAAACTTTATCATTGGTTATGCTAATTTAACTCTTAAAGAACTGGAGTTACTTGAGTTAAAGTTTACTAATCTTTATGTTTTTAAAGAAATAGATATGAAAAACTTGGTAACTGGTTTTATTAATGTAGATATTTTTATAACTAATGAAAAACTAACTCCAACTGCTACTAAATTTTTAAAAAACATAAATATTCCCGTTTATAAATTAAATAATTATCTGAATGAAATAAATGATTTCGTTTTACTGGTAAGCAATAAAATAAGATATTTAAAAGGTAAAACTGAAGATTATAATAATGCTTTAAAATTGTTGAATGAGACTTATGAAAAAGGAAATTTAAATCAAAATGAATTGAATCACAGTATTAGAGTGGCTAATGAATCAGTTTACTTTGCTAAAAAAATAGGTTTTCAAGAAGAACGACTTAAAACGATTTTTATTGCGGGGCTTTTACATGACATTGGTAAATCTTTAATCCCTGGAAATATCTTAGTTAAACCGGCTGGATTAAATGAGAGGGAATTTGAAATAATTAAAAATCATCCAATAATTGGATCTAAATTAGTGCCTAAAAATATTGAAAATATTGTTAAAGAGCATCATGAAAGATATGATGGATCTGGCTATCCCAAAAATTTAAAAGGAGAAGATATTGCTTTAGAATCAAGAATTATTGGGATAGTAGATTCCTTTGATGCAATGTCTACTAAAAGAAGTTATAAAGAAAAAATGAGTTTAACTGATACTTTAAATGAATTAATACTTTGCATTACTCCTAAGGAAAAAGGGGGTAAAGGAGTGTTATATGACCCCGTGTTAGTTTCGAAATTTTACAAATTAAAGGTGGCCGCATTAACTTAAAATTTTTGCTTGCTATAAATTTGTAATTATGTTATTCTATTAATAGAATTTATAGAGTAAAAGGTGGTGAATAAAAATGGAATTTATTAAAAATCTTTATGATAGTGAGTACTTTCTTTATGTTTTATTAGGAATTATAGCAGTTTTAATAATTTTGTTTTTAGTCGTTTTATTTTCGGGAAAGAAAAAAAATAAAGAAGAGGTAGTAACGGAGACTGCTCCAGTAAATAATATGGAATCAATTAATTTGGGGCAAGTAACACCAAATCAACAACCAGCAGCAGCTGTAACAAGCGGTTTAGATGAGACTAAAGAATTTAGTCCGGAAATGATGACTTCATATCAAAATAATGAGTTTTTATCAACAAATACTCCAATTGTTAATAATATGGAGAATGTTGTTCCTCCAATGAATGAGACTCCAGTGATAGAAGAACCAATTATTCCAACTCCAGAACCAGTTTCCGAAGTTGTAATACCAGAACCAGTTGTTGATGTTGTTTCAGAAATACCTGTAACACCAACATCGGAGCCAGTATTTAATCCTTTTCCGGAAACAGAAAATACAGCTAAAATGCCAAATCCAAATCAGTTTAGTTCAGTATTTATTGATAATGGTAATCCAGGTATGAATATGAATCAAAGTGATTTTGTTGAATCTGTGCCTGAAGTTGAACCAACTTCAGTTGCGACTCCACCAATAGAAGAACCTCCAGCATTTGCTGTAATCAATGATGAGTTGCCAAAATTAAATGATGATAATAAGGAACTTTAAAGTTCCTTTTTTTTGTGGTACAATATTTATGGTGATTATAGATGGCAGCAAAGTATGATGAAAGTTCTATTAAAATATTAGAGGGTTTGGAAGCAGTAAGAAAAAGACCCGGTATGTATGTTGGTTCAACTGATAAAAGAGGAATGCATCATTTGGCATGGGAGATAATTGATAATGCTATTGATGAAGTTATAAATGGTTATGGTAATGAAATAAAGGTAATTATTAATAAAGATAACAGTCTAACTATTGAGGATCATGGCCGTGGAGTGCCAATTGGAATACATGCCAGTGGTAAAAGTACTCCTGAAGTTGTTTATACTATTTTACACGCTGGTGGGAAATTTGAAGAGGTCGGTTACAAAGTATCCGGTGGACTTCATGGAGTTGGAGCTAGCGTAGTTAATGCTTTGTCTAAGTTCATGGATGTAACTATTTATAAGGATGGTTTGATATCTAATATTAAATTTGTTGATGGCGGTAAAGTTAAAGAGCCATTACATACCATTGGTAAATCTAATAAAACTGGAACGACGGTTACTTTTTTGCCTGACTTTGAAATATTTAAAAATTGTAATTTCAGCTATACAACCATCTGTGAGAGAATGCAGGAGAATGCTTTTTTGGTTGATGGTTTAACGGCAATAATTGAAGATGCTTTAGACGGTAAAAAAGTTACTTATCATTATGAAAAAGGTTTAGTTGAATTTGTCAGTTATATTAATGATGGCAGGCAAGTACTACATAAACCAGTTAGTTTTAGTGATATTAAAAATGATATTGAAGTTAATGTTGCTTTTCAATATACAGATTCTTACAATGAAAACATTTTATCATTTGTTAATAATGTTAAAACTATTGATGGTGGAACTCATGAGATAGGATTTAAAACTGGCCTTACTAAGGCATTTAATGACTATGTTAAAGCTAATAATATTCTTAAAGGGAAAGATGCTACCTTTGAAGGAAATGATGTCAGAGAAGGTTTAAGTGCTATCATTAGTGTTAAAATTAAAGAGAATAAACTTCAATTTGAAGGTCAGACTAAAAACAAATTAGGTACTCCAGAAGCCAGAAGTATTACGGAGAGTATTGTTTATGAAAAACTAAAATTCTTTTTAGAGGAAAACCGAGAAGCGGCATTAATCATAATTGATAAAGCCGAACGCAGTAAAGTGGCTAGGGAAGCAGCTAGAAAAGCTAGGGAAGAAGCCAGAAATGGTAAAAACAAATCTAAAATTGAAAAAAATCTTTCTGGTAAACTTGCTCCGGCTCAAACCAAAAATCCTAAATTAAATGAATTGTTTTTAGTCGAGGGGGATTCAGCCGGAGGTAGTGCTAAAAGTGGTCGGGATCGTAAATTTCAAGCAATATTACCTTTACGAGGTAAAGTTATTAATACCGAAAAAGCCAGTATGGATGAAGCCTTAAAAAATGAAGAAATTAACACTTTAATTTATACAATTGGAGCAGGTTTTGGATCTAACTTTATTGTTGAAGATACCAATTATGATAAAGTTATTATTATGACTGATGCTGATGATGATGGGGCTCATATTCAAGTTTTACTTTTAACTTTCTTTTATCGCTTTATGCGCCCTTTAATAGAAGCTGGTAAACTTTATATTGCTTTACCACCTTTATATAAACTTGATTATGGTAAGAAGCATTTCTATGCTTGGGCTGAAGAAGAATGGGCAGAAATAGTTAGAAACAATCCTGGAAAACCCAATATTTCAAGATATAAGGGATTAGGTGAGATGAGTGCTTTACAACTATGGGAGACAACAATGAATCCGGAGACTAGGAATCTAATAAAAATAAAAATTAGTGATGCTGCTCTGGCAGAAAAAAGAGTTAGTGTTTTAATGGGGGATAAAGTTGAGCCTCGTAAAGAATGGATTGATGAAAATGTTGTATTTACGATGGAAGATAACTTTACTTTAGAAAAGTAGGAGAGAATATGCAGGAAGTATTAAAAAGAATTCATGATTATAGTTTAGAAGAGATTATTGGTGACCGTTTTGGCAGATATGCCAAGACAATTATTCAGGACCGTGCTATTCCTGATGTCAGGGATGGTTTAAAACCAGTTCAAAGAAGAGTTTTATATTTAATGTATAAGGAAAGAAATACTTATGATAAACCAACGAGAAAAAGTGCTAAAACAGTTGGTAATGTTATGGGCACTTTGCATCCTCACGGTGAATCATCAATTTATGATACGATGATTAGAATGAGTCAATGGTGGAAACAGAATACACCATATATCTTTATTCAGGGTAATAATGGCTCAATGGATGGTGATCCAGCTGCAGCAATGCGTTATACTGAAGCGAGACTCAACAAAATAAGTGAAGAATTATTGAAAGATATTGATAAAAACACAATAGAATGGACTCCTAATTATGATGATACTGAATATGAGCCAACAGTTCTACCAGCAAAATTTCCTAATCTTTTGGTCAATGGAGCCAGTGGAATCAGTGCCGGCTATGCCACTAATATTCCGCCTCATAATTTAGGTGAAATAATTGATGCGGCTATTAAAAAAATCGATTCTCCCAATTGCTATCTAGATACTATTTTAGATATTGTTAAAGGACCAGATTTTCCAACTGGAGGCATTGTTGAAGGCAAACAGGGAATAATTGAAGCCTTTACTACCGGTAAAGGCCGAGTTATTATTAAAAGTAAATATGAATTTAAGAAGAGTAAAGGTAAAGATCAAATTATTATTACCGAGATTCCTTTTGATGTTAATAAAGCATCCCTGGTTAAAAAAATAGATGAAATTAGAATTGATAAGAAAATAGATGGTATTAGCGAAGTAAGAGATGAAACCGATAAAGAAGGTTTAAGAATATCTATTGATTTAAAACCTAATGCTAATAGTGAGACTATTCTTAATTATTTACTTAAAAATACTGAATTACAGATATCATATAACTATAATATGGTTGCTATTGTTAATCGTAGACCAATGACTCTAGGAATAATCCAAATTCTGGATGCTTATAATAGTCATTTAAAAGAAGTTGTTTTAAAAAGGACGGAGTTTGATTTAAAAGCATATCAAAAAGAACTTCATATTGTTGAAGGTTTAATTAAAGCTTTATCTATTTTAGATGAAGTTATTAAAACTATTAGATCATCAAAAAATAAAATGGATGCCAAAGAAAATTTAGTTAAAGAATTTGATTTTACCATTATTCAGGCTGAAGCTATTGTTATGTTGCAGTTATATAAATTAACAAATACTGATGTTACGGAACTGGAAACTAAATTAGAACAATTAAGAAAGTTTATTGATGCTTTGCAGAGCATTTTAGATGATCCTGAAAAACTAAAAGAAGTTATGAAACACGAACTTAAAAAGATTAAAAAAGAATATGCCGTCGAAAGAAAAACGGTTATTAAAGATGAAATAACTGAAATTAAACTTGATACCAAGGAATTAATCAGTAAAGAAAATGTTATTGTAGTTATTACTAATGAAGGATATATTAAAAGAACCAACTTAAAGTCTTATAGTAATTCAGAAGATGAACCGGGACTAAAACAGGGAGACTTTGTCACTAGTTTATTTAATATAACAACTCTTGATAATATTGTTTGTTTTACTAATTATGGTAATTATTTATATTTACCAGTCCATTTAATTATTGAAGCCAAATGGAAAGATTTAGGGAAACATATTAGTAATATTATCCCACTTAGTGAAGGGGAAAGAATAATTAATAGTATTATTTTAGAAAAAGACCAGGAATTATTGCTTGCTACTAGGAAAGGTTTAACTAAAATAATTAATACCTCAATTATCAATGAATCTAGAATAAAAAAATCACTTACAGTTATTAAATTAAAGGAACAAGATGAACTAGTTAGTGTCAGTTATGCCAAAGAAAAAGCTTTGTTTATTACTTATAATGGATATTATCTATTATTTAATATTCAACAAATTCCAACTCTTGGTTTAAAAGCCAGTGGTGTAAAAGGGATAAGTTTAAAAGAAGATCAATTAATTAAGGCTTTAACATTTAATGATACAGATGAATACTTAAATGTTTTTACTAATAATAAAACTGCTAAAAGAGTAAAATTAACTGAATTGGTAGAACTTAATCGCGCTAAAAAAGGATATCGTTTAATTAAAAATGTTAAAACTGTTATTTATAATGTAACAGATGCCTTTATTAGTGATAGCAGAACTTTGTTTGGTTTAAAGAAAGGTGAAACGATTGAGGAATTAAAAAACAGTGAGATTCCAATTATGGATTTACCAAGCACCGGCAGCATTATTTCTAAAAAAAATATTAATAGTATTTATAAAATCGCTGAAATAGAGCAAATTAACATAGTAGAAGAATCAAAAAATAAGAAAAATGCTGAGCCACAAATAAAAGAATTATCATTTGATGACTTCTTTGATGATTTTAAATTATAATATTGACATTAAGTGATATTAAGTGATATTATTAAGATAATAATAAAGGAGGATATAATTATATGAAAGATATAAAAAGAAAGGCTGGGTTTACTCTAATTGAGTTACTAGCAGTTATTGTTATATTAGCCGTATTAATTCTGCTTGCAGTACCAAGTGTTTTAAAAATGATGGATAATGCTAGGAAAAGTACATTTACAACTGAAGCAGAATCGTTTATTAATGGTGCAAAACTTGCTTATGCTCAAGCAGTATTAGATGGCAGCACTCAGACTTGCTTTAAATTAACAAGTCCGGGATCATGTGTTGGTGCAACAGGAGCTAATGCTAATGCATGTAAAACTGCTGGTGGTAAGTGGAATTACACTGTTAGTGAATTTGTTGATAAAAAATTAACTGCTTATAGTGGTTCAATTAAAATAGATGCAGCAGGCAGTGCTCATCAAATATGGGTATCTAATGGTACTTATTCCATTACTGCTGGAACAAGTGGTGGACTAACATTAGATACTACAACAGATGTTAATGTATCACCAGACTGTGGAACTACAAATCCAAGTTAATAATAACAATTATCACCTAGATATATCATATGATATAGTAGGTGATTTTTAATGTCTAAAAAAGATGATTTTAAATTATTTGTCTCAAAACATCCTGAATTAATAGCGAATGTTAAAAACAATAATATGACTTGGCAAAAATACTATGAAATCTATGATTTATATGGTGAAGACGAAAGTAAATGGAAGGCGTATACCGAAGATCGAGCTAACCCTTTACCTAAAATAGCTTCCTTAAGCAGTATTACTGATGTGGTTAAAAAAATTAACATGAGTTCAGTTCAAAAGCATGTTAATACTGTTCAGAAAGCGATTGGCTTATTCCAAGAATTAGGAACTAAAAATTCAACTAATGCGGCTGGAATGATTGGTAAAGGTCCTAAGAACTTAAGACCAATCAATAAATTTTTTGAGGATTAAATGCAGTTAGAAACAATAAATGAATTAGAAAAAAACAAAAAAATGCATCAGTATCTTTATGAAAACTCAGTTTATTATAAAATGCTTAATAGAAGTCCTTTAAATTATCAAAAATTTATTAATGATATGAAGGAAAAATACAAATTAAAAACAACAGATCGAATTAATGATGCTGTTGAAAAAATAGATTTAGTAAATAGTATTTTAAAAGTCATCAATGAATAAAAGTATCCGTCAGGATACTTTTATACTGTCTAAAAAAATTAAGGGTTGTTCAGAAGAGCTAAATAAGATATAATTAAACTATAAGAAAAGTAGATGGGCATTATGAATAATAAAAAGAAAATAATTATTATTATAATAACTATTGTAACGATTATCACTTTAGGTGGTTTAACCTATGGTATTTGGATGGAAGTGGTGTTAATTATCTCAAATATTTTGTTGCGAGTTATGGTCAAGGCATCCGCCCGGTAGTTTCTTTGGAATCTAATGTAACCGCTTCGTCAGGGACAGGAACTTCAACTGATCCATGGATTGTTTCTACATAATATATAAAATTGCTTTTTAGCAATTTTTTTGAGATAATTTAAACGGTGATAGTTTTGATAATAGGTAGTCATGTTTCTTTTAAAAACGGTATTTTATCATCGGTTAAAGAAGCAATAAGTTATAATGCCAATACATTTATGTTTTATACAGGAGCTCCAACTAATACTTATCGGAGTAGAATAGATGAAGAAGATACTTTAAAGGCTCACGAGTTAATGCAAGAGTATAATATCGATATTAATAATGTTATCTGTCATGCTCCTTATATTTTAAATTTAGCATCAAAAATTAATGTTGAAAAATATTTATTCAGTATTTCATTTTTAAAAAGTGAAATAAAAAGGTGTGAAGCTTTAGGAGTATTCAAAATAGTTGTTCATCCGGGAAATGCAATAGGTATAAGCAAAACAGAAGGTTGTATGAATATTAGCGAAGCAATTAACATGATTTTAACTCCGGATTCAAAAGTAACTATTATTTTAGAAACAATGGCTGGTAAAGGCAGTGAATGTGGATCAACGGTTGAAGAAATGAAATTAATCCTTGATAATATTATTTTAAAAGATAAGGTAGGAGTTTGTCTTGATACTTGTCATATTAATGATGCCGGTTATAATTTAAATAATTTTGATAATTATTTGGAACTATTTGATAAATTAATTGGAATTAATAAAATTATGGCAGTCCATATCAATGACAGTAAGAATATTTCAAATAGTCATAAGGATCGCCATGAAAATATTGGTTTTGGATTTTTAGGTTTTGATACAATTATGAATGTCATCTATCATGAAAAGTTAAAAGATGTTCCTAAAATATTAGAAACACCCTATGTTGGAGAGTATCCACCATATAAATTTGAAATAGCAATGATTAAAAATAAAATTTTTGATCCGGAATTAAAAGCAAAAATTATGGATTATTATAAATAATCCTGATACTTTCTTAAATAAATATCTAGTAACATAGATATTTTTTGATAGTTTTCTTCGCTGAAGTGATCTTTATAAATAGATAAATCAAAACTCTTGCGGTTTAAAACATCAATGCCATTTTCTTTAATAAAAGAATAGACAAATTCTAGTTCATTTCTAGCCAGATAAATATTATTTTGAATAGCAAATTCGTTAACATTTTCAATTCTTAAATTTTTAATATAATTTTCAATTAGATATTTCATTTTTCACCTTAATAATTTATATGTAAATGTTAATAATAATATTATGAAAATAAAAGTATTTAAAATATTTATATTATTATTGTTTTTAATTATTTTAGGAAGACTTGTCAATCTTATTTTTTTTAATAGTTCTAAATACCAGGAATTGTTAACTGCTAAAACCGAAAGATATATTTCAATTAGTGATGCTCCCAGGGGAAGAATACTAGATATTAATCATAATGTTTTAGTAGATAATAAAACTGTTAAAACTATTACTTATACTAAATTAAAGACTATAACTAGAAGTGAAGAAATTGAAATAGCTAAAAAAATAAGTGAAATTATCACTTTAAAAAATAAGCCAACTATTAAGGAATTAAAAAATTATTTTATTGTAACTAATAATAATGGCGATGACTTGATAACTAGTGTCGAATATCAGAACTATGAAGCAAGAAAACTTAATAATGAAGATCTTTACAATTTAAAATTAGATAGAATTACTGAAAAAATGTTAGCTGATGTTAATCCTACTGAAGCTTTGATTTATAGTTTAATGAACAAAGGCTACAGCTATGATACTAAGATAATTAAAGATAAAAATGTTAATGAGGAGGAATATGCTAAAATTAATGAGGCTAATCTTCCAGGAGTAAAAGGCAGTATCAGCTGGGAAAGAGTTTATTTATATGGTTCTTTAATGAGAAATATCTTAGGCAGTGTGTCTAATAGAGAAGTGGGGATTCCTAAAGATTTACTTGATTATTACCATGATACTGATTATAAAGCAACTGATCGAGTAGGAATTAGTGGCTTAGAACTTCAGTATGATAATTATTTAAAAGGAGAAAAATCAATTTATTTTATTAACAATGACAATACGCTAAGTTTAGTTAATAATGGGATTAAAGGTAATGATTTAATTTTAAATATTGATATTAATATTACAAGTGAAGTTAATAAAATTTTGGAAGAAGTCATGCTGAAAATAAAGAAAGAAAAAAACACAAAGTATTATGATCATAGTTATGTTATTATCAGTAATCCTAATACCGGAGGAATCATTAGTGTTAATGCTTTAAAACTAACCGGCAAGTCTTTTATTGACATAACTCACAATATTATTAATGCTTCTTATACCCTGGGTTCAGTTATTAAAGGAGCTAGCAGTAGTGTTAATTACTTAAATAATCTAATTCCAATAAATAAAAAAATTATGGATAGTTGTGTTAAATTATATTTGGTACCAAAGAAATGCTCTCATAAGAGTTTAGGCTACATCGATGATATTTCAGCTTTAGCATATTCCAGCAATTATTATCAGTATTTAACAGCCATAAAATATGTTGGCAAAGAGTATACTTTTAATATGGAATTAAATACAACTGCTGATAATTTTGATTATTATCGTCAAGTATTTAGTTCTTATGGTTTGGGAGCTAAAACCGAGATTGACCTTCCTAATGAGCAGATTGGAGTAATTGGCAGCAAAATAGCTCCCGACTTACTGTTAAATCTGGCCATTGGTCAATATGATACCTATACGCCAATCGAACTAACTCAATATATTAATACTATCGCTAGTGGCAAGAGAATGGCGCCAATGCTATTAAACAAAGTGGTGTCTCCCGATAATGAAGTGGTTTATATTTCTCGGGTTAAGGTTTTAAATGAATCAATCTTAGATAATGAAAGTCTTAATCGGATTAGAAAAGGGTTTGAAGCAGTATTTAGTTATGGAACATCAAAAAATCATGCCAAAGGCTATAAAGTAGCTGGTAAAACTGGTACTAGTGAATCATTTTATGATAGTGACTTTGATGGTAAAATTGATAGCGAAACTACCACCACCAGTGTGGCACTATATGTTCCTTATGATGATCCTAAGTATTCAGTAACGATAATTTCACCTCATATTAGTAATGATGAAAGCTATGTTTCCTATGCTAATAAATATTTAACTAATAAAATTGTTCAATTTCTGTTTGAAAATGAATAATTATTTGGTATAATTACAATGTATTTGAAATGGAGGGACTCTTTATGGCTAAAAATGAAAATAGAATGTATGTTACCTTATTATGTAATGAATGTAAAAATGAAAGCCGTGTAACAAGTAAAAATAAAAAAAATACACCAGATCGTATTGAATTAAGTCGTTATTGCAAGAAGTGTCGTAAGCACACAAATCATAAAGAAAAGAAATAAATTCTTTTTTTTAAAGTGAAAGGAAAATTAAAATGAATATAAATATTAATGATATTAAAAACGGGATGACTATTTTAATGGATGGAGCTTTATGTCAAATCCTAGATTTTCAACATGTTAAACCCGGTAAAGGACCAGCTTTTGTTAGAATGAAATTAAAAAACTTGAATACTGGGTCTATTACCGAAGATACTTATAATACCACTACTAAAATTGAAAAAGCGCATGTTGAAAAGAAAAAAATGCAATATCTTTATAATGCTGGTGATAACTATGTATTTATGGATAATGATACTTATGAACAAATAGAAATTCCGATGAGTAGATTGAAAGATGAAATAAAATATTTAAAAGAAAATCTAGAAATAAATATTTCATATTTTAATAATTTAATTATTGGGATTGATTTGCCAGAAAAAATTGATTATTTGATTACTGAAACAACTGATGCTGTTAAAGGCAATACTACAAGTAATGCGATGAAGGATGCCACTATTGAAACCGGTTATATTGTTAAAGTACCATTATTTATTTCTAATGGTGAGAGAATTATAATTTCGACTAAAGATGGTAAATATGATGGAAGAGCTTAAAGCTCTTTTTTACTTGAAATAAGGGTTATATTTTATTTCATGAGCCAGAGTAGTAGCTTCTTCATGTCCGGGGTAAACTTTAATATAAGGATTATATTGCTTAATTTTTTGAATACTATTTTTCATGATGTTAATATCCCCAGTAGGTAAGTCACAACGGCCAATATCTTCTAAAAAAATAAAATCTCCAACTAGCATTGTTTCAATCTCCTTAAAATAAAAAGTAATGCTATCAGAAGTATGACCAGGAGTATAGATTATATTAAAATTAAAAATACCAATTTGATAATTTTTTTCTTCTAAATTATTAAAGTCATAAGCATCCACTTTAAAATATGTTTTTAAATTACTTAGTTCTCCAATATGATCAAAGTGAGCATGAGTAATTAAAATACCAGCTACTTTTAATTTTAAATCGTTGATTTTTTTAATAATCCTGTTACTATCAAATCCCGGATCAACTATTAAACACTGATCATTTTTAATTACTAAATAACAATTAGTAAAGTTCCCAACTAAAATAGTTTCTATTCTCATCATCATCACCTAGGATAATTTTAACATAAATATTGCATTTAAAAATTATTTTGTTATAATAAACAAACAGAAAGAGGCTTATATGGAGATAAAAGAATTATACGAACATTCAGAATTTAAACCAATATATGAAGAATATTTAACTGCTCACGATTTGAAAAGTTCGTTAACATTTGATGAGTATAATCATGATTTTACTTGCGAAATGTTTAATGCAACTTATTATGTATTACCTATGATTAAAAGAAAAAGGAAAAAGCAAGACCCAGATACTTATTTTCTAGATATTATACGTGGCTTTGATCCAGATAATTTACAGGTATTCATGAGAGAAAGCTTTACTCATGATAAAGTAGCAAATATGCTAACCGTTGAATCAAGAGAATATTTCAAATCAGGTGAAATAATAGAAAAAACAAAGGTAGTTGATTTAACTTTAGAAAAATTAATGACAAGAGAACCATTATCTCAAAAGAAATTAAAAAAGATTAGAGCAAGAAAAAACAGAAATTAAATTTTCTGTTTTATTTTTTTAATGGCGTCCACGGAGAGATTTGAACTCCCGACCGTATGCTTAGAAGGCATATGCTCTATCCAACTGAGCTACGTGGACATCAATTGGAACAAATAGATTATATACCAAATTCATAGATTATTCAAGGTTTTTTGTTAAAATGTCTAATACTTTCTCATCATCAACAAAGAAATTTATTTCTTTAACATTAAAATTTTCCATAACTGATAGACCAATTGTATATTTAACTTCTTCTAAAATATTTTTGTCATTAAAGTCATCCAAGAGGTATTTATTAAAACTTAAATTGATTTTTTGCTCTAATAATTCATAATTTAATAATTCTAAATTACTGGCCAGATAACTCATTAAATTAGTTTCTCTAATTGGACTTGATTTTAACTCATTAATAATAATTTCCATTTTATTGCCTGGTTCATTGCTTATTTTGGTAACTGGAACATAGTAATAATAATCATGATATTTACTAATATAATAAATAGTTACTTTAGTTGTGTTTTTAATTTTTTCAATATCGTAGACTTTATTGATCCCAAAATTTCTATTTAAAGGGTTGGGCAGAATAGTACCATCATTTAAAGCAGTTAATAATTCCCCATTAACAAATATTAAAATATTTTTAACTTCATCCAAAATAGTTAAAGAGTAAACAATAGATTCAATCATTTTTTCTTCTAAATCAGCATTAATATTTAATAATTCTTTTGAAAAGTCAATTTTTAACAAACCATCTTTTAAACTAATTGAATTAATTTTTGTGTTTTTAGGAATTATTTGTTTAAATCCCTGTGGAATGATTTCTTTTTTTGAACTGCCAACAGTTAAGGTTTCAATTATTTCCTTACATTTATCAATTGTAGATTTACTTAAAATAGCTACACTGGTTCTAGCAATATAATAGTTATTATCTAATAAATAGACAATGTCACCATCCAGGTTTTTATAATTAGTGTTTTTAGTAATTGTTACTGGATTATTGTCTTTAGTCGGGAATAAATAAATAATTAAAGCAATGGCTAAAGATAGGGAAGCCATAAATATTCTTTGTAAAGCATTTTTTTTAAGCATTATCCAATCACCTAATCAATTTTATGCATTAAAAAAGAGGTCTAGACCTCTTTAATCTAATGTTATCTCCCCTAATTTTAAAAGTTCAACAACTGCTTGAGCTCGACCTTTAACCCCTAATTTTTGCATTGCATTTGATATATGGTTTCTAACCGTTTTTTCACTTATTCCTAGCTCTTTGCTTATATCTTTTGTCCCTTTATTTAACACAAGTAAATTAAATACTTCTTGTTCTCTAGAGGTCAAAATATTCTTTTTCATAAAATACCTCACTTTCTAAAGATGGGTTTACTCTTTATTCATAGTATTTTATGACATAAATTAATTCTTAGTGAGCGATAATGCCCAATTATTGAAATTTAACAGTAATATACATTTGATTTTCATATTCTTTTTGAACAGTTCTAATAATGTTATTAGCTACAGAATCGCTGTGTTCTTTGTTAGCAATAACAATACTAATCTGATCATTTTTAATTTTAACAAATGCCTGCAATTTATAAGTATCTAAAATTAATTTTTCCAATTTTTCTTCTTTGCCCTTATTTAAGTTTAAATCTTTTAGAGTCTCATAAGCATTATTTTTTTCTTCCATAGTTGATTTAGTATCTAATAATATTTCCTGAAGTGTATCCATTTCTTCTAATCTTTCTTCATCAGCATTAACCCTTAGTGCTGTTAAAACATCGCTTTCATTAATCTTAACAGTAGCTAAATCATTATTATTACCAGTTATCTTATTAGTTAGACTTTCATTACCCATTGTTAAATAAAAGATACTTAAAACCAGAATTAAACTAAATAATGTTAAAAACCATAAATTTTGCTTATTAATCACATTAATCCCTCCATTAATCTAATTAATATTATGATTTAAAATGAAGTTTATTCTTAATTAATTTAACATTTAATAAGATTTATTGTATAATTAAAAAGGTGATATAATGTTAAAAGTTAAAAATATAACGAAATATTATGGTGATATTTTAGCTGTAGATGATTTATCATTTACAGTAGGTAAAGGAGAAGTATTTGGCCTTTTAGGAGTTAATGGTGCTGGTAAGACAACAACTTTTAGAATGATTTTAGGATTATTAGATAAAAACAATGGTGAAATAACTCTTAATGATAAGCCAATTGACTATACTGTAACTGATCGAATTGGATTTTTATCAGAGGATAGAAGTCTGCTTGTTAAATTAACAGTTAAAGAACAGGCCATATTTTACGGAACTCTAAAAGGGATAAGCGAAGAGGAGATATTAAAAAGATTAGATAAATTATTAAAAAGATTTGAAATTTCTGAATATTTAAATCGTAAAATCAAGGAATTAAGTAAAGGTAATCAACAAAAGATTCAGTTTATTATGGCAATTATCAACCAGCCTAAACTATTGATTCTAGATGAGCCTTTTACAGGACTTGATCCAATTAATATTGAAATGTTTATGGCTGTTATTAGAGAATTAAAAGAAGAAGGGTGCATTATAATATTTTCGTCACACCGGATGGAACATGTTGAAATGTTTTGTGAGAGTGTAGTTATTTTGGTTAAAGGCAAAAGCGTTTTAAGTGGTAAATTAAAAGATATTAAAGCAGCTTATCGTAAGAAGACGATTATTATTAATGGCGATGTTAATATTAAAGATCTAAAAGAAATAGATGGTGTAGTTGAAGTTAAAAAAGTTGGTGCAGATATCAATGTTAAAATTAAAGATGACACTTTTGTTTCAAAAGTATTTAAATTAGTTGGTAAAAGTAAAAATATTAATAAGTTTGTAGTTGAGGAGCCTTCCTTAAATGAAATATTTGTTAGTAAAGTTGGTGAAGCATATGAAAAATAAAGTTAAATTTCTAATTAAAAACACCTTTTTAAAGAAGGTTAAAACTAAATGGTTTATAGTAGTTAATGCTATCTTTATATTATTGATTACTGGTTTAATTAATTTAAACAGCATTATCGCTTATTTTGGTGGTGATTTTGATAAAACCAATAATATCTATGTGGTTAGCGATGAAAACACTTACAATCTATTTAAAACCTATTATAGTTATGTTTCTTCAACTACCAGTGATTTAACAAATTATGAAGTTAAAGCTCTTGATAAAAACTTAAATGAAGCTAAAGAGGAACTTAAAGATACTAAAAATATTATTATTGTAATTAATTATGAAAACAAGGAATTTACTAGTGAATTAATTAGTTACAATAGTGTTAATTCTTTAAGTTATCAAGTTATCTATAATAGTTTAAGTGCAGTTCAAAAAGATTCTATTATTGGTGATTTAAATATCAGTGCTAAAGATAAATTAAATTTAAGCAGTAATTTAAATATAGAAAATACTTATCTTAATGAATCAAATGAGGATAGTAAAACTAAAGAAATATTAAGTGGAGTTTTAATTCCCATAGTTATTGTGCCATTTTTCATGCTAATTGTTATGTTAATCCAATTTATTGGAGCAGACATTAATGAAGAAAAATCAACTAGAGGAATGGAAATTATTATTTCTAGCATTCCACCAGAATCTCATTTCTTTAGTAAAATTATTGGGACTGCTTTATTTGTTTTACTTCAGGGCACTTTGTTTTTAACTTATACGGGAGTAGGATTGCTAATTAAAAAATTATTTAATGGAGCAACTAGTAGCATTGATACTACATTTAATAGTATTATTGATATTTTAAAGGGCTTTGGCGTAATTGATAATTTAGTACCATTTATTATTTTATTTATTATTTTGGCATTAATATCATTTTTAGCATATGGTTTATTTGCAGGAATTATGGCTTCGATGACTACTAGTGTTGAAGACTATCAACAACTTCAAGGGCCAATTATGATTATTTGTGTTATTGGTTATTATTTAGCAATTATGGCCAGTATTTTTGAAGGATCACTTCTAATTAAGGCAGTATCATTTATTCCATTTATTTCAGTTATGCTGTCTCCAATTTTATTCTTATTGGGACAAACAACATTAATTGATTTGGGAATAGCAATCATAATTATGGTTGGAGCAGTTTATTTATTAATTAAGTATGGTCTTAGAGTATATAAAATAGGTATTTTAAATTACTCATCAAAAGATTTATGGAAAAAGGTATTTAAAGGGATTAAAGAAAAAGGAATTTAAAACTAAATTTCTTTTTAAATGTTTTAAACCATCCGGCTTTGTGATATTATATTTACGGGAGGCAAAACCAATGTTAGAAATAAAAGATTTAAAAATTAAAGTTAATAATAAAATTATTTTAGATAAATTTAATTTAAAAATAAAAGCTGGCGAAATTCACGCCATTATGGGTCATAATGGGGTCGGTAAAAGTACTATTTGTAAAGTTTTAATTGGAGATTCTGATTATAAAATTGCTGATGGGGTAATTAATTATAATAAAGTTAATATTAATAAATTAAATCCAACTGAAAGAGCCAGAATGGGTATTTATTTAATTAATCAAAATCCGATTGCGATTGAAGGAGTATCTAACGCTATGATGCTTAGAACAGCGCTATCCGAAAAACTAAATGACTATGTCAAAATATTTGATTTTAATGAAGAGTTAAAAAAGATGTGTGAGAAACTAAAAATCCCTGTTAATTTCATTCATCGTAATATTAATGAGGGAATGAGCGGCGGCGAAAGAAAAAAAATGGAACTTTTGCACATGTGGATTTTAAAACCCCAATTTATTATCTTGGATGAGATTGACTCTGGATTAGATGTTGATTCACTTAAAATAGTAGCTAAAAGTATTAAAGAATATTTAGAAGAGTATCAGGCATCACTTTTAATAATTACTCACCATGATCAAATATTAAAATCTTTAAAGCCAGATTATGTTCATGTTCTAAATAATAAAAAAATTGTTAAAACCGGAGACATAACCCTAGCTCATGAAATAGAATTAAATGGGTTTGAGGCATTTAATATAAGTGGGAAAGATAATTATGAATAATATATTATTAGGTGACATTTTAAATTTAAAAGACAGCGAGTTTAATCTAAATATTAAAAAAAATGTCGTATTAAATATCTCTGGTAAGGTAATAATTAAAGAAATAAATAAATCTAGTTCTAATATAACATATACAATTAATTTAGATAAAGATAGTACTTTAGACTATTACAAATTTGATAATAGAAGTAATGATATAAAAATCACTGTTAACAGTCTGGACAATTCAGTATTAAATTTCAATTATTCAATAATTACTAAAAAAACTAAAAAAATAGATATTATAAATAATGTAAATGGGAATAATATGAAAAGCAATATTATTATAAGGGGAGTAACTGCTAATAAAGGATCACTGTATATAAAAAGTAATGGTGATGTAAAGGATGATACTCATGGTAATTTTTTTAAAGAAGATATTAGAATTCTTACTTTAAATAATTATGAAAGTGAAATTAATCCTAATTTAGAAGTTAATTCTAATGATATAGAAGCTGTTCACAATGCAACATGTTCTGGAATCAATAAAGAATATTTGCTATATCTAGAAAGTAAAGGAATTAGTAGCAGCAAAGCCAAAGATATTATTAAAAGAGGATTTATTTTAAATAATATCCTTTGTCTGGAAGAAAATATTAATTTATAAAAGGAGGTGTAAAATGAATTATAAAGATGATTTTAAAATGTTAAATCATGATTTAATTTATTTTGATAATGCAGCAACATCATTTAAACCAAACAGTGTTATTAATAAAATGAATGGCTATTACAATAACTATTGTTCTAATATTAAAAGAGGCGACTATGATATTTCCTATGAAGTTGATAAAGAATATGAACAAGCAAGAGATTTAGTTAAAGAATTTATTAACGCTCCTACTAGAGAACAAATTATATTTACCAGTGGAACTACTAATGGTATTAACATGGTTGTTGAAGGGTTTTTCAAAACTGTATTAGCAGAAAATGATGAAATTTTACTTACTAAAAGTGAACATGCATCAAATGTTCTTCCTTGGTTTCGCCTAGCTAAAAATAAAAATTTAAAAATTAGTTATATACCTTTAAATGAAGACTATGAAGTTACTTTAGATAATTTGAAGAAAGCTATCACTCCACTTACTAAGGTTATTAGTCTTGCTCATGTAACAAATGTAATTGGCGATGTTAGACCAATTAAGGAAATCATTAATTATGCTCATGAATTAGGAATATATGTTTTAGTTGATGCCGCTCAAAGTGTTCCTCATATGAAAGTTGATGTTACTTTTTTAGATCCTGATTTTCTAGTATTTTCAGGTCATAAAATGGTAGGTCCAACTGGAGTAGGAGTATTATATGGTAATAAAATGTTGCTGGAAAGAATGGAACCACAGAATTTAGGTGGAGGAATGAATGAAAACTTCACAACTCATGATGATGTGCTTTTAAAAGAACTTCCTTATCGCTTAGAAGGTGGAACTCCTAATATTGCAGCAGTAATCGGTTTAGGGGCAGCAGTAAAATATTTAAGTAAGATTGGAATGGATGATATTAATGAATATGAATCTAACTTAAAAAAATATTTGGTTAGCAAGTTAATACAGATTCCTCATATTGATATCCTTAATATTAAAAGTGATTCGGGCATTATAGCATTTAATGTTGAAGGAATATTCAGTCAGGATGTAGCTTTTTATCTAAATAAATATAATATCTGTGTTAGAGCAGGTAATCATTGTGCCAAAGCTTTAAAAGAAGAAACAGGCGTTACTAACACAGTTAGAATAAGTTTATATTTCTATAATACTTTGGAAGAAATTGATAACTTCATTGAGTTAATCAGTGACAAAGAAAGAATAATGAAAGAGATGTTGTAATGGAAGAAGAAATAAAAAGAGAAATAATTTTAGAAAATAATAGTCACCCTTTTAATAAAAAAACTATTAACGATTCAGATTTTATAACTGCCAATGCCAATAATTCTTCTTGTATTGATAATATTAATTTATATTTGAAGATCAATAACAATATTTTAGAGGACATCTATTTTGATGGAGAAGCCTGTGCCATCTCCACAAGTTCCACTTCCATAATTTTAAAAACATTAATTGGTAAGAATTTAGACTTTATTAATACTTTTATTTTAAACTATGAAAAAATGATTAATGGGGAAGAATATCAAAAGGATTTAATGAGTGAAGCCATTGTGTTTAATACTATATACCTCCAACAAAACAGAAAGACTTGTGCATTAATTCCGATTATTGGCTTAAAAAAAGCGTTACAAGAATATCAAACTAGAAAAAAGTAAGTTTAAAAACTTGCTTTTTGTTTATTGTTTATAAATTTTAAGCTTTTGAATTTTTAAAGACTTATTTTTTGTAATTTCCTTTCTAAATATATTATTGTATTTAAAAACTATATTTGTTATAATAATTTTTCAAGAGAGGAGGCTTATTATGGCTTTACATATTTTTGAGAGAAATATAGCGACTAAGAAGTATGCAGTACAAAGATTTAAAATTGGTCAAGCTTTATTTGTAGAAGGAAGAAGAGCTACTACAACTGAGAGCAAAACATTCTGGCTTGGTGGTTATCAATATGTTGGTGATTTCCTTTTAGAAGATAAGATAAATTATTCCGCTAGTACCATTTCTAGTAATTTAGCATTAGAAAAACTCCCTACTTGGAAACAAATTGAAGAACATGATTTGAATACAAAATGTTACTCATTTATTAGAAATTATGATAATGAGGTTTATTTAGAAGGAGCAATATATAGACCTTATGAAGTGGGAATAACTAAAGTTGGATCTTTTGCTTTTGAAGAGTATGGTGACTTATCAAAATATTATTGTAGTCCGGAAAGAACACCAAAACTAACATTGGAAGAAGCATTTAAAATTTATCAGGATTGTGAAGAAGATATTAAAAAACTGGTTTTATCAAGAAGTCGTGACAAAAGATACTATAGACAAGGTGTTGGCTATTTAAGATAAAAACTCATAAAAATATGAGTTTTTTATTTGATGTGATATAATTAAGTGGGATGTATTATGAAAATGAATATTGATAATAATCTAATAAATATTATAATAATTAGGAAGAATATCAAAAATATTTATTTTCGGATTGATGATAACTTAAATTTATTAGTTACAACTAATAAATTAGTTAGTGAAAAAGAAATAATCAGAATTATTAATGATAAAGTAGATGCTATTAGAAAAATGTATTATTTAAAATTGCATGAAAAAGATAAAGATGCCTATTTTTATTATTTAGGTAACAGGTATAATGTTATTTATGATGACAAAGTAGATATTATTAATTTTGATGAAGAAAATGTCTATGTTAAAGATGATAAAATGTTGGATAAATTTTATTTAAAAAAATGTGGTGAAGTATTTAGCAGCAGATTAAATGAAAATTTAAAACTGTTTCCTAATGTTTCCTGTGGCTTAAAAATAAGAAGAATGAAAACCAGATGGGGAGTATGTAATCGTAAAGATAATATAATTACTTTAAATAGTGAACTCTTGAAAAAGGATTTAAGTTTAATTGACTATGTTATTATTCATGAAATATGTCATTTTTACCATCCTAATCACAGTAAATTTTTCTGGAATGAAGTTAGTAAGTATTATCCATATTATAAAAGAGCTAGAAAGATGTTAAGAGGGATTTAATGAAAGAAATAAATAGTTTAACTAATGGTAAAGTTGTATTCTGGAGTAAATTAAAACAAAAAAAATATCAGGATGAGTTATTTATTATTGAAGGAGAACATCTGGTCTTGGAAGCTTTAAACAGTGGTTATTTAAAAGAAATAATTACGACAGGGAATAAGATATATAGTAAAGATATTCCTCATTATTTAATAACTAACGAAATTATGAAAAAACTAAGTGATTTGGAAAGTCTTCCTAACGTTATGGGAGTTTGTTATAAATTAAAAGAAAAAAGTCTAACTCCTAAAATATTGATTTTAGATAATATTCAGGATCCGGGAAATCTAGGTACTTTAATTAGAAGTGCTTTGGCATTTAATTTTAAAACAGTAGTGATTGGTAGCAATACTGTATCAATTTATAATTCTAAAGTCTTAAGAGCAACGGAAGGAATGATATTTAAGTTAAATATTATTAATAAAAATACTTTAGAAATGATTGATATTTTAAAATCAAAGAATTATTTAATTGTTGGAACTGATGTTAATAACGGAGTTGATATTAAGGATATTAAAACTGAAAATATGGCACTTGTTTTAGGTAATGAAGGCAAAGGACTTGGAGAAAATGTTTTAAAACTGTGCGCTAAAAAAGTCAATATTAAAATGACTAAAGATTGTGAAAGTTTAAATGTTGGAATTGCTGGTAGTATTTTAATGTATGAGGTTTATGATGAATGAATATATATATCTTGGTAAAATAGTTAATACTCATGGAATTAAAGGTGAAATTAGAATAATTTCTGAATGTGAATATCTTGATCGAATTTTTAAACCTAATAATAAAATTTATATTGGTGAGGAAAAAGTACTAGAAACAATTAACACCTATCGCCATCATAAAATTTATGAAATGATTACTTTAAAGGGAATAACTAATATTAATGATGTTTTAAAATATAAAGGTCAGAACTTATATTTTAAAAAAGTGGATTTAAATTTAAGCGATGATGAATATCTTCTTAGTGATTTAATAGGTTTAAATGCTTATTATAATAATAAAAATTTAGGGGCAATAATTGACATTTTAAATAATAATGGTAATATATTGCTTGTAATAAAAGGGAAAAAAATGATTTATATTCCCAAGAACGATCATTTTATTAAAAGCGTTGATTTTAATAAAAAAATAATTGAATTAATTAATATTGAAGGATTGATATAATGAAAATAGATGTTTTAACTTTATTTCCTAGTATATTTAATGATTATTTAAATGAATCAATTGTTAAAAGAGCTATCGACAAGTCATTAATAGAAATTAATATTATTAATTTTAGAGATTATTCAGTTTATAATAATCATCAAGTTGATGACACTCCTTATGGCGGAGGATCAGGAATGGTTTTAATGTGTGACCCGATATTTAGATGTATTGAAGCTATTAAAACTAAAGATTCTTATATCATCTTAATGACTCCGGATGGAATCACTTATAATCAAGGTAAAGTGAGAGAATTAGTTAAAAAGAAACATTTAATAATTATCTGTGGTCACTATGAAGGCTTTGATGAAAGAATTAGAACTATAGTTAATGAAGAGATCAGCATCGGTGACTTTATCTTAACCGGGGGTGAAATTCCTGCTTTAGCTATTATTGATAGTGTCACAAGATTAATTAAAGGAGTAATTAAAGAGGATAGCTTAGATTCAGAATCATTTAATGATAATCTACTTGATTATCCAACATATACTAAACCCGATTCCTATAGAGGAATGGATGTCCCAGAGGTATTATTGAGTGGTAATCATCAAAAAATTAATGATTGGCGACAGGAACAAAGAATAAAAAAAACTAAGGAGAAAAGACCGGATTTATTAAAATAGGAGGGACTAATGAACTATCTAATTAAGAAAAATGCTAAAACCAATGAAATAATATATTTTGATTATAATCTTGATGGTTATACTTTTAATCCTAAATTAGATAGTGATTCTTATTTGAATGTTAATAAAGTAGTAATTATTAATCCCCGTTTAATTGATAAAATACTAACTATTAAATTTGATGCTTTATTTAAAAAAATTGCTTATAAAACTTTAAGAGTTGTTGAAGCTGATGATGCTGGTGAAGATGATGCTAAATTAGTTTTAGATGAAGTAATGCGTCTTAGAAGTATTGTTTTAAATAAATATCAAAAATTTCTTTCTCGAGAAAAAGAAGAGTTGTTTTTAAAGAAAATTAGATACTTGGAAAACGAATTAAGAGTTAAAATATTAATGGTCAAAGATTACGAGGAAATTAAAGAACAGGAATACCATCGCACTAGATAAAAATATTGCTAATGGTATTTTATTTTGCTATAATTGTCATGATAGGAGGATAAAAAAATGGAAGAAGAATTTGATAATAAATTATTAGTAACAATTGAGGATGGAAGCCAAGTAGAAATTTCAGTATTAGATATTGTGGAATCAGAGGAATTTGATAAGGAGTTTGTTTTATATACTCTAGGTACTGATAATCAAACCGTTTATGCCTCAATCTTAAATGAAAGTGAAGATTCCTATTCATTAGATACAATTACAGATCAAAGAGAAATTGATTTTATTAATAAAGAAATTGATCGCGTTGCTGACGAAGAGGAATAAGGGGGTGTAAGTATTAAATGAAAATAATTGATTATCCAAAAAACAATAAAATAAGTATAACGCCAACTCAATTATTAAAAGTTGCCAAGAAATTAGGAATAAAAGCTCCCGATGTAAATTATGATTTAACTGAAAATGATATTAATCTGCTAAAAAATTCAAGAGCTATTTATGTTGCTCAAATTAATGAAGAAGCTATGAATTCAGTTAGGGATGTTATTACTGATCGTGAGATTATTATTGATGATTATAAAAAGATTTTAAAAGATCCTAATTTAACTTCTGAAGATAAAGCTGTCTTAGAAGAAAATTTAAAAGAAATAACTGCTGATAAAAAAAGTTTAAATGGCTTTTTAAAAATTATTCAAGGAAAAAACAGCAAAGGCATTGGAGCGTACGAAAGAGGATCGGGATTAGATTCTTCATTAATTGATAATTTTGTAGCTCAACAGGTTGTAGAAAACCAAGATTTGAGAATGCACAGAATATCAGGACAAAATGAACTTCTCGCGCAAGAAAATAGTAAATTAGCAAGTCTAAAAAGCAGAGAATATCGTACAGAGTTTAAAAAGAAAGCTAATGAAGCACGTCAAAAAGCTGTTCAGGCAAGAATAGCCAAGTTACAAACTAAAGATGGTAAAATTAAAGCTAAACAAAAGAAAATTATTAATCGTAATTTAAATCGCTATTTAGCCAAAAGCGAAAGAAAATTTAAAAAACAAGAGAAAGTAGCAAGGCGTGAATTTAATTTTGTTAGCGAAAGAACTGAATATATTAATGCTACGAATAAAACCCAAGATAATATAAATATTTTAGATGGGGAAATAGAAAAACTAAAAGCCGGTAATTTGATTGATAAAGTAAGAAGCATCAATAAAAGAATGGATCGTGGCTTATTAAAAATACGACTAACTAAATTAAAAAACAAAAAAGGTTGGTGTGAATTTAAAAATCAGGTTGCTCGTGACATAAGAGATTTGCTTACAATAAAAACTAATAAGTCGCCAGAACCAATCCCTCAACAACCAGAACCAGTTGTTCAGCAACCAGAACCAACCCCTCAACAATCAGAACCAACTGTCAAACAACCAGAACCAACCCCAACATCAGCAAACACCTCACCGATAATAGATAATGAATTAATTTCAATTTTTGATAATAGAATGGCTGCTATAGCTACTTTAAAAGACTTAGTTACGCAAAAAGAATCTGGTGCAGATTTAAATGCCGGGGCTTTGTTAAATATTTTAAATAATTCTTCTTTAACTGATGAAGAAAAGGATTGGATAGATCAAAACTTAGTTGCAAAACCAGGAGATCCGATTATGCCATTGGATTCATCAGAAAGAGAGTATTTAGAGGATAAATTAAAAGAAAGCGAAGCTATTAAAAAATTTAAAACTGGTATAAGCTTAAGTGATGAAGAAAAAACTATCATATTAAATTCTCCAACAAGCAAATTATTTGAAAAAGAATTGATCAAAATGTTTGGCATAGAAGAAATATTAGATGTTCCTTATAATCCTGAAGTAGATAGTCAAAATAATTCAGCTGAAACTTCACAAAATGAACCAAGTCAAGAACATATAGATAAATTATATGATAAATATGTAAATAACTTTGGTGAATTAACTCTTGAAGAAATAGAAGAACTAATGAAAATGCCAGGAATGGATTGGGTAATATTGCAAACCAGAAAAAGTTCTTTATTAGATAAAGAAAAAGCCGGACCTAATGAAGATCCAATAAAACATTTATAGCAGGAAGAATTCCTGCTTTTCTTTTAGTTAGGACTTGTTCTAAAAAAAAATTTATGCTATACTATATCTGCTTCAAATGTGTAATCCGCTATTTAAGAATATGATTACATATATTATTAAGAAAGGAATTGATCGTATGAATTTAGTAGATAAAGTTACTAAGAAGCAAATTAAAAAAGATGTCCCCGAATTTAGAGTTGGAGATATAGTTAAAGTTGATGTTTGGGTTAAAGAAGGAAAAAAAGAAAGAATCCAAGCATTTGAAGGTATTGTTACTAGTAAAAAAGGTGGCGGAGTATCAGAGACTTTTTCAGTTCGTAAGAAAAGTGCAGGAATTGGTGTTGTTAGAACTTTTCCAGTCAATGCACCGACAATTGATAAAATTACTGTAATTAAAAAAGGTATGGTTCGTCGTGCAAAATTAAACTTCTTAGCTAAAATGCGTAAAGAATATAAAGTTAAAGAAAGAAACTAATTATGTTAAAAAAAATATTACCTTATATAATAATAATTGTAGTGGTAGTAGTAATAAGAACATTTATTATGACACCAATCAGAGTAAATGGTTCTTCAATGTATCCTCATATCAAAGAAAAAGAAGCAATGATTTTAGTTAAAATAACTAAATATTTTAAAGAATATAAAAGATTTGATATTGTGGTTTTAAAAGAAGATGATATTTATTTAATCAAAAGGATTATTGGATTACCCAATGAAAAAATATCTTGTCAAAATGGTATTATCTATATTGATGATAAAATATTAATTGATAATTATGGGGTAGGTAAAACCAGTGATTTTGAAGAAATCACTTTAGATAATAACGAATACTTTATAATGGGAGACAATAGGGCTATCTCTAAAGACAGTAGAGAACTGGGGGCATTTAAAGAAGAAAATCTCTTAGGTTATGCTAATTTAGTGATATATCCATTTAACAAAATTAGAATTGTTGACTAAATATTTATATATTTAGTTTTTTTATGGTAAAATAGTCTTGATACTGTTATTTTCATTAGAAAAAGCAGAAGTGTCAGCATGATTAAAAATTATTCTGATCAAGAGGTTTTTAAAAGTAAAACAGGGATGTGATTTAAAAATGGCAGATAGTAACAATAAAAATGTGCTTAATAAAACTTCAATTAATTGGTATATAACGACTTATGATAAAACTCCTTCAAGCCCTTATTTGATAAGGAATTTTTGTTAAATACTTTTTACATTTTAGTGAATTTATTAATAGTGATTTAATAAAATAATAGGTAATAACGAGTAATGATAAACTACAGAAAGGAGAATATTTATGGAAGATAATAACTTAATTATATATAAAAATAGTGATGGCGATATTATAGTAGACGCTATATATAAAGATGAAACGCTATGGCTTTCGCAAAAAGGAATGTCAAAAGTATTTGAAGTTGGTGTACCAGCGGTATCTAAACATTTAAAAAATATATTTGAAGAAAATGAATTGAGTAAAGATGCAGTTGTTTCCAAAATGGAAATAACTGCAGATGACGGAAAAAAATATAATACAGAAGTTTATAGTCTAGATGCAATAATTGCAGTAGGTTATAGAGTAAATTCAAAAAAAGCAACAGAGTTTAGAATATGGGCTACTAAAATATTAAAAGAATATATGATAAAGGGATTTTCTTTAAATGATGAAAGATTTATAAAAGGAAATAAATATGACTCTAAGTATTTTGACGAATTACTAGAACGTATTAAAACAATTAGAGTTAGTGAAAGAATGGCTTATCAAAAAATTACAGATTTATTTATAGCAACTTCAACTGATTACAATCCAAAGTCAGAAGAGGCATATACTTTTTTTAAAATAGTTCAAAATAAACTTCATTATGCAATTAGTGGACATACTGCAGCTGAACTAATATATAGTAGAGCTAATTCAGAAAAAGAACATATGGGCTTGACTTCTTGGAAAAATTCTCCTGATGGTTTAATATATAAATATGATGTAGGTATTGCTAAAAATTATTTAAAGAAAGAAGAACTAGAAAAACTAGATGATTTAACAAATATATTTTTAGTATTCGCAGAAGATGAAGCAAAAGAAAGACATGTTATGACAATGAAAGATTGGATAAATGCAACAGATGATTTATTAAAATTTAGAAGAAAAGAAGTATTACAAAATAGTGGAAATATATCTCATAAACAAGCGGTAGAAAAAGCAGAAAGTGAATATGAGAAATATAGAGTAATGCAAGATCAAAAATATATATCTTCAATGGATGAATTTTATAATAAATATTTGGAAGAAAATAAAGGTGATAAATAATGAAATCTTTAGATAATACAA
>CAYTSB010000001.1:30427-52192 GCA_964440405.1 uncultured Muribaculaceae bacterium | reverse complement strand
AGATTACGGTCAGATAACTGTAAGTTTTGAAAATGGGAATAACAGTATCAATGCTAAATTAATAGATTTGCCCCAAGAAGAAGTAGGGCAAGCCTTAATAAAACATTATTATTGAACGAGTTAAATAGTTGTAGTATAATTGTATTAAGATAAAAAGTGGGTGAGTAAATGGCAGCTTTAACTGAACAATTTAAGATTAATTATGAAAAAGCCAAAAGTAAAAGTGGCGCTGTTTTTCAAGGCCAAAAATATCGAATTACAATTTTAAGTGAATTATTAATCAGATTTGAATATAATGCCAAGGGTAATTTTGAAAATCGCCCAACTGAATTTGCTATAAATAGAGACTTTGAAATTCCACCAATGGGAGTAACTCAGGACAATAAATTTTTAGTTATTACAACTAAGTATTTTAAGCTGGAATATACTAAAGAAAAACCTTTTGTTGGATCGGCTATTGCTAAAGATTCCAATTTAAGAGTAATATTACTTGGAACTGATAAAATTTGGTATTTTAAGCACCCAGAAGCGAGAAACTTTTTAGGAACTACGAGTAATTTAAATGATAAAATAACTAAAGATAGTTTAAATAGAGGATTATATTCAACCGATGGATTTGTTTCGGTTGATGATTCTGATAGTTTAATTTTAGAGCCGGACGGACTATTAAAAAGAGATGAACTGAAATCAATAGATATTTATCTATTTATCTATAAGAAGGATTTTGGTTTATGCTTAAAAGACTATTTTGAATTAACTGGTAAGCCGGCCTTAATTAGAAGAAGTGCTTTAGGCATCTGGTGGTATAAGGATTATGATTATAATTATCAAGATATTAAGGAATTAATAGGCAAGTTTAATCGTCATGAAGTACCAATATCTAATTTAATTTTAAATAATTCTTGGTGTCAGAAATATAATACTAAAAAAACTGGTTTTTCATTTAATAAAGAATTATTTGCTAACCCATTTGAATTAACTAACTATGCTCATGAAAGAGGAATAAATATTGGCTTAGAATTTGATCCCAGTGAAGGGATTAATCCAGGAGAACCATTATATGATGAGATATTAGAAGAATTAAAGTTAACTGAAAAGATTAATATTCCTTTTAATATGTTTGATCCGGCAACTGTTGGTGTTTATTTAAATAAAATTTTGCCTTCTTTAAACAATTTAGGAGTGGATTTTTTATTTATTAAAAATGATTCTAGAGATTATGAAAGTATCAGGGCGTTAAATTATTATACATTTAATTATTATTTACATAATATTCAAAAAAGGGGATTGATTTTAGCCAGTAATGGGTTAAAAGTATCACATCGTTATCCTGCTTATTATTCAGGAGAAACCTTGGTCAGTTGGGATACATTAAAATATTTGCCATATTTTAACTCTAGAAGCAGTAATATTGGAGTGTCCTGGTGGAGTCATGATATTGGTGGCTATAAAGGGGGAATTGAAGATCCTGAACTTTATATGCGCTATGTTCAATTAGGAACTTTTAGTCCAATCTTCCGCTTTGCTTCAACTAGTGGTCGCTATTATAAAAGAATGCCATGGCAGTGGGATGCTAAAACTAGCCAGATATCTACTTACTATTCTCAGTTAAGACAAAGATTTATTCCTTATTTATATAATGAGGGTTATAAATATTACAAAACAGGATTGCCTTTAATTCAACCTCTTTATTATAAATATCCGCACATAACTGATGAACCTCTATATAAAAATGAATATTTTTTTGGAACAGAATTATTTGTAGCACCAATTACAATTCCTAAAGATTTAGTTATGAATAGAGTAGTTCATCGAATATTTATTCCTAATGGAATGTGGTACGACTTTAAAACCGGTAAGAAATTTCCTGGTGGTAAAAGATATATTACTTTCTTTAAAGATGAAGACTATCCGGTATTTGCCAAAAGTGGTTCAATTATTCCTTTAGCAAATCTGGAAAAAAATAAAAATAGTTGTCAACCGCCAAAAAATATGGAAATTCATGTTTTCCCTGGATTAAGTAATACTTATAAACTTTATGAAGATGATGGTGAATCAAGTTTATATAAAGAAGGATACTATATTATAACTAATATTGATTATAATTATCAGGCAAATAACTATACTTTGATTATTAGGCCTATTGAAGGCAAGAGTGGAATTATTCCTGAGAAAAGAAATTATAAGATTAGATTTAGGAATACAAAAGAAGCTAATGATGTTATTGTTTACATTGGTGATAGTAAAGTTAATTCTACTCACTATGCCGAAGATGCTGATTTTATTGTTGAAGTAAATGGAGTACCAACTGTTAAGCAGTTAACAATTAATTGTAAAGGGCAAGATATTGAAATAGATGCTGTTAGATTGATTAATGAAGATATCGATTCGATTATTAGCGATTTACAAATTGAAACCAGTTTAAAAGATAAGATTGCTGAAATTATTTTCAGCCATGAAGAGATCAAAAAGAAAAGAATTAAAATTAGAAAATTAAGAAAAGAGGGTCTTGATAAATTATTTATTAGAATGTTTTTAAAATTACTTGAATATGTTGCCGAAATTTAATATAATACATTTATAAGCGATGAAAAAGAATAGTAGTAATTCGATTTTTTCTAGAGACTTAGTGGTTGGTGAAAACTAAGAAACAAAGATTATGAACTCACTTTGGATGCTTCTTGGTTGATTCCCAATAGCGAATTTGAAAGAACAAATTAAGGTGGTACCACGGCATTTTCGTCCTTATGATGAAAGTGCTTTTTTATTGAAAGGATAGGTTGTTATGGAGCATATTATTTATTTCTTTATTATTTTTGTTATTGTTGATACAGTTTATATTCTATTTATTAATCGCAAAAAATTAAAGAAAAAAGATTATCAGAAATTAGGAGAGATTAATTATCTGATTAGAAGATTCGGATTAGATTCAAAAAGGATTAATTATAAAGCTTTATCTTATATAACAGCTTCAGTTAATGCATTTATTATTGCAGCTGTTTGTGTTATAATTTCCTTAATTAAAATTAAATTTATCTGGCAGATGCTGATTGGATTTGCATTACTTTTTGCAATGATTTATGCCCTTTATGAAATATTGGGAAGAATACTTATAAAAAAAGGCTGGAGATAGTATGTATAATTTTAAAAAAGTAGAAAAAAAATGGTGTAAATATTGGGAAGAACATAAGACATTCAAAACTGATATTTATGATTTTAGTAAACCTAAGTTTTATTGTTTGGATATGTTTCCTTATCCATCAGGCAATGGTTTACATGCTGGTCATCCTGAAGGATATACGGCTAGTGATATAGTTAGTAGAATGAAAAGAATGCAGGGATATAATGTTTTACATCCCATGGGTTTTGATGCTTTTGGGTTACCAGCAGAACAATATGCAATTGAAACTGGCAATAATCCGGCAATAATTACCAAAGAGAATATTGCAACATTTACTGAGCAGTTAAAATCTTTAGGGCTTTCTTATGATTGGGATCGATGTATTTCTACTTGTGATCCATCTTTTTATAAATGGACGCAATGGATCTTCAAACAACTTTATTTGGATGGATTGGCTAAGAATGTTGATATGCCGGTTAACTGGTGTGAAGGCTTAGGATGTGTTTTATCCAATGATGAAGTAATAGATGGTAAAAGTGAAAGAGGATATTTTCCAGTAGTTAGAAAAAATATGCATCAATGGGTAATTGATATGCCTAAATATGCTGAAAAACTTTTAAATGGATTAGATACTATTGATTGGCCTAATTCTACTAAAGAAATCCAAAGAAACTGGATTGGCAAAAGTATTGGGGCTGAAGTAATATTTAAAGTTAAAGGTACAAATCATACTTTTCCAGTATTTACAACTAGAAGTGATACTTTATTTGGGGCAACTTATTGCGTTTTAGCTCCTGAACATGAATTGGTTTGTAAAATAGTCACTAAAGAACAATCATGTCCAGTTTTAGATTACCAAAAAGAATGCTGTAAAAAAAGTGATTTGGAACGAACGGAACTTAATAAGATTAAAACAGGAGTATTCACGGGTGCTTATGCCATTAATCCGGTTAATAATAAAGAAATTCCTATCTGGATTAGTGATTATGTTTTAGTAAGCTATGGTACCGGAGCAATAATGGCTGTTCCGGCTCATGATGAAAGAGATTATGAGTTTGCCAGCAAATACAATTTAGATATTATTCCGGTAATTGCCAGTAAAGATAATCATTTACCATATATAGGAGATGGAACCCATATTAATTCTGATTTTATTAACGGTCTTAATAAAGAAACTGCTATCAACAAAATGAATAATTGGTTAGAAGAGCATCAATGTGGAGCAAAGAAAATCAATTATAAAGTTCGTGAATGGATATTCGCTCGTCAAAGATATTGGGGAGAACCAATTCCAATTATTAATTTTGAAGATGGAACTAATATAGCTTTAGAAGATAAGGAATTACCTCTAATTTTACCTGAGGTGGTAAATTATGCCCCAAGTAAAAATGGTGAATCACCATTAGAAAAAGCATTTGATTGGGTTAATGTAAACTTTCAAGGAAGAAAAGGTAAAAGAGAAACCAGTACCATGCCCGGATCAGCAGGATCTAGTTGGTATTTCTTAAGATATATTGATCCTCATAATGAAAAAGAGTTTGCTGATCAAAAATTATTGAAACATTGGCTACCAGTTGATTTATACATTGGTGGTCCAGAGCATGCTGTTGGCCACTTACTATATTCCAGAATGTGGAATAATTATTTGTATGACAAAGGTTTAGTACCCATTGCTGAACCATTTCAAAAACTTATCCATCAGGGAATGATTTTAGGCTCTAATGGAATCAAAATGGGAAAAAGATACCCGGAATATGTTGTTAATCCTACTGATATTATTAAGGAATATGGTGCTGATACCTTAAGACTTTATGAAATGTTTATGGGGCCTTTAGAAGCAGATAAACCATGGAGTACAAAGGGTATTGAAGGCGCTAAAAAATTTGTTGATAAAATATGGCGACTTTATATGGAAGATAATTTAATTAACGAAGATAATAATTTAAAATTAGAGACTTTATATCATCAGACAGTGAAAAAAGTAACTAATGATTATGAAACAGTTAATATTAATACCGCTATTAGCCAAATGATGATTTTTGTTAATAATATTTATAAAGAAAAAGCATTTCCAAAAGAGTATGCAATTGGTTTATTAAAACTATTAAATCCACTTGTGCCTTTTATTACTGAAGAAATATGGGAAGCTAAATTTAATGGTAAAACCTCTTTAGCATTGGAGTCCTGGCCAATATTTGATGAAAATAAAACAATTGTTGATGAATTTGAAATAGGAGTTCAAGTAAATGGTAAACTCCGTGGTGGTATTAAAATAGTTTTAAATGAAACAGACGAAAAAATTAAAGAAAAAGCATTCCAAAATGAGAATGTCAAAAAATATATTGAAAATAATGAGATTGTTAAGATAATAATTGTTCCAAATAAAATAGTAAATATTATTGTAAAATAAAAAAATTACTTAAGTAATTTTTTTTATGCATTTTTATCACGATGAAATTCTTTAAATAATAAATTTTGTTTCTCTAACTTTTCATATTCACTAGGCCTGATAATCAAATCAAATTCCCCAATAAATTCATATATTTTAGGATTAAATTGTAATTTAAACTGATTTAATCCCCGATAATCACTTTCTTTATTTAAATTACCGGTTACACCATTTAAATCAGCAAAAGCATAGTCGTTTTTATAGTATTCCATTATTTTATAATGAAGAAAATGATTGGGATTAAAACTGCTAAATTTCTGATCAAAGCCACATCTGACAAAATGAATCCGATTATCATATTTAATAATTAAAGCTCCACCAATATATTCTTCATTTTTAATTTTAATAGCATGAGTAGCTTTCAAAATATCATTCTTAAGCAGTTGTAATATTTTATCTGATTCCATTTTGGTATTAATATTAGACTCCTTATGATTGTTAATAAGTAATTCATTGTAGTAATTATTTAAACTTAATTCTTCTTCATATCTTTGCTGAGTTTTAATAATTAAATCATTATAATTAATCTTGACTAAAAATAATTCAACATTACTATTTTTTTCAAAAGCATTATAATAATCTTTATAATACTTTAAATCTTTTTTTAGTTTGTTTTTAACAAATTTATAAAACAAATCAATATTATCTTTATTGCTTCTTTCTAAATATAAACCCTGTCTATCAGCTTTTTTTAGCTTAGTTCTGACAACTTTGGATACTTTTCTTAAATCAAAATCTTTTAAAGGGACAATAGCATTAAATCTTGGTAATAAAGATTCAAAATTATAATTTGGTTTTAGCTGTTTGTAACCATTATTAGTTAAAGTATCAATAATTTTAACATTCTGGTTATACAGAGTCTGATAATCCTTATTTTTATTAACTTCACCAATTGCTATTTCAGGATTTATTTTAATAAATACTAAATCCTTTTTTAAATAATATTCTTTAATTGCTTCAGTAAAGTTTTTAATTAAGTCCTGATCGTAGAAATCAATTAGAAATCCTTTTGGAGCATAACCATATTTTAAAGATTTAATCTTTTTAATTAAGATTAGAGAAGCGACTTTTAAAATATTATCATCATAAAAACCAATGAATTCATAACTATATCCATGTTCACACATAAAAGTAGCATAACTACTTGTTTGATGATAACTTTTTAAAGGATGAGTTTTAGCAAAATTATCAAACTCAAACATAGATAATTCCTTGATCATAAAATCTCCTCAGAGTTAAATTATATCATAAGATTAGGATAAAATCTAGTTGAATAAAAGCCTGAATTAGGGTATACTTAAAATATAAGAATAAAAGGTGATGTTATGAAGATAAAGGATATTTATGCTAGAGAAATATTGGATTCAAGAGGAAATCCGACTATTGAAGTAAAGGTTACTTTAGACAATTTAAATATTGGCATAGCATCTATCCCGAGTGGAGCATCAACGGGAAGTAAAGAAGCATTAGAGTTAAGAGATAATAATTCAGATAGATATAATGGTAAAGGAGTATTAAAAGCAGTAGAAAATGTTAATACCATTATTAGAGATAGATTGATTGGCGAAGAAGTTAATCAAAGAAATATTGATAATATTTTAATTAAAATGGACGGAACAGTTAATAAAAGACATTTGGGAGCCAATGCCATTCTAGGAGTGTCTCTAGCGGTATTAAAAGCAGCAGCTCTTAGTCATAATAAAGAGTTATATGAATATGTTTCTAATGGTAAAGTAACCTTACCAATTCCCATGATTAATATTATCAACGGGGGAATGCATGCGCAAAATAATTTGGATATTCAAGAATTTATGATTATTCCGATTGTTAAGTCTTTTAAAGAAAGATTACGAGTAGCAACTGAAATATTTCATAATTTAAAAAGTATTCTAAAATCAAGGAATTTAGTTACCAGTGTCGGAGACGAAGGTGGTTTTGCTCCAGATTTAGCTTCTAATGAAGAAGCAATAGAAGTTATTATTGAAGCAATTAAAAAATCTGGATATATTCCCGGGAGACAAGTTTATATTGCTTTGGATGTGGCGGCATCATCATTCTATTTAGAAGCCGAAAATAAATATTTGTTTGAAGGTAATAAAATAAGTTCTAAAGAATTAATTGATTATTATTTAAAATTAATAAATAAGTATCCAATCATTAGTATTGAGGATGCTTTTGATGAAAATGATGTTACCAGTATGATTGAATTAACTAAAGAATTAGGCAGGAAAATTCTTTTAGTAGGAGATGATTTTTTTGTTACTAATAAAAAATATCTTCAGGATGGAATTAATCAAAAATATTGTAATGCAATTTTATTAAAGCCCAATCAGATCGGAACAGTAAGCGAGATGTGTGATACGATTAAACTGGCTTATCTAAATAATTATAAAATGATTATCTCTCATCGTAGTGGAGAAACTAATGATACTTTTATTGCTGACTTGGCTTGTGGATTTAATATTCCATTTATTAAAACTGGATCAGTAAGTAGAGGAGAAAGGATTGCCAAATATAATAGATTATTGGAAATAGAAGAACAAGTTCGAAAGAAATAATTTGCATTTCTATTTTATTTATGATAAATTATAGCATGTACGGAGTGATTGTATGGAAACATTATTAATAGTTGTATCAATTTTATTAATTGCCATTGTTTTATTACAAAGTAATAAAGCTGGCGATGCTAGTCAAATTATTACTGGCGGCAATGAATCTTTATTTAAGAATCAAAAAGAAAGAGGTTCGGAACTGTTTATCAGTAGGCTAACCTTAATCTTGGGGATTGTCTTCTTTGTGGTATCGTTTATGATATTTATAAAATAGTTCCTCGGAACTATTTTTTGTTAATAAATATAAATAAATAATGCAAATAGGGTCTAATGATGATAAAATATAACTAGAGGTAATATATGAAAGACGAAATTGTTAAATTATTAAAAAAGTGTTATGAACCTTTAGAATTAATTCAAATAAATGATTTATTAAATCTAAAAACTCCAGAAGAGTTAACAGAGCTAATAAAAACTTTGGTGGAATTAGAAAACGAATATTTAGTATATAAAACCAGGAAAGACAAATATGTTTTACTTGAATATATGAATAATATTAAAGTAGGCAGATTAGCAATTACTGAAAAAGGTTTTGGTTTTGTCTTACTCCCTAAAGAGGAAGATATTAGAATAGAAAAAGAAAATTTAAATGGTGCTATTCACGATGACATTGTTTTGTGTGAAATAATATCAAAGACATTTAAAAAAGAAGGTCGAGTTTTAAAAATAGTTAAAAGAGAACTAAATAATCTGGTCGGCGAAATAGTTGAAGAAGATCATAAATTATATTTAAAACTGGATGATGTTAAAAAAGATATTACAGTTGTCTTAGATGAAGACAGCACTAAAAATTGTGTTCCGGGACATAAAGTCCTAGTCGCTATTACTAAAGAAATAACTAATCGAAGATACAAAGGTAAAGTTATTACCATTATTGGTCATAAAACTGATCCGGGAGTTGATATTCTAAGCATTGCTTACAAGTATGGTATTTTAGAAGAATTTCCTGATGAAGTTAATGAAGAAATAGAAAATATTCCTACTGAAGTAAAGAAAAGTGAATTAAAGGGGAGAATAGACTTAACTGCTAAACAAATATTTACAATTGACGGGGACGATACCAAGGATATTGATGATGCAATTAGTTTAGAAATGGATAAGAATGACTATATTTTGGGAGTTCATATTGCTGATGTTAGTTATTATGTAAAAAAAGATACTCCTTTAGGTAATGAAGCATTTAAAAGAGGAACCAGTTCTTATCTGGCTGATACAGTTATCCCAATGTTACCCAGAAAACTTTCTAATGGTATTTGTTCATTAAATCCTAATGAGGCAAGACTAACTCTTTCTTGTGAAATGAGAATTGATAAAAAAGGCAATATTTTAGATACTAAAATATTTGAGAGCTATATTAAAAGTAATATTCAAATGACTTACAAGAAAGTTAATGATATTTTAATGCGCAATATATGTCAAGATGAATATTTACCGTTTAAAGACACTTTATTAAAAATGAATGAGCTCGCTCACATTTTAAGAGCAAATAAAGTCCACCGAGGTTATATTGATTTTGATTTAGATGAAGCCAAAATAATTCAAAATAGTGAGGGTAAAGCTATTGGAGTTGAAAAAAGAATTAGAGAAGATGGCGAAAAGTTAATTGAAGACTTTATGATTGCAGCTAATGAATCAATTGCTACTTATATCAGTAATATGGAACTGCCTTTTATTTATCGCGTTCATGAGAATCCAGATAGTGAAAAAATTGATCGCTTCCTAAATTTAATTAAAGTCTTAGGATATAAATTAAAAAATAAAGCAAGAGATTTTTCTAATAAAAACTTACAGCAATTATTAGAAGAATTAAAAGAAAAAAAAGAATTTGGTGTTTTGTCAGCCTTACTTTTAAGAAGTATGAAAAAAGCAGTTTATCAAACTAATAATGTTGGTCACTTTGGACTTGCTAGTAAAAAATACACTCACTTTACCAGTCCAATTAGAAGATTTCCGGATTTACAGGTTCATCGGCTAATTAGAACTTATTTATTTTTAAATGATTTAAGTATAACTACTATTCAAAACATTGAGCAGGAGTTAGATTTTATTGCTGAGCACTCTTCTGTCATGGAACAGGCTAGTGAAAAAGCTGAAAGAGATGTTTTCGATATGAAAGCAGCAGAATATATGGAAGGACACATTGGTGAAGAATTTACTGGAACAATAGATACTGTAGCTAATTATGGGTTTTATGTGGAACTGGATAATTTAATTGAGGGACTAGTTCACATCAGTTCAATTAAGGGAGACTATTATATCTATGTTGAAGAATTACTTTGCTTAATCGGTCAGAAAACCAAAAAAACTTATCGTTTAGGAGATAAAATCAAGGTTAAGTTAGTTGGAGCAAGTAAAGAAAGTTCTCTAATTGATTTTGAAATAGTAACAGGTGATAAGAATGGAAATAAAGAATAAAAAAGCTTACTTTGATTACTTTATTATTAAAGAAATTGAATGTGGTATTTCACTTTTAGGTAGTGAAATAAAATCTATCAGAAAAGGTAATGTAAACCTTAAAGATACTTATGCCAGAATAAAAAATGAAGAAGTATTCATTATTAATATGTTTATTTCTAAATATGACGAATCTAGTATTTTTAATCATGATGAAAGAAGAGAAAGAAAGTTACTTCTTCATAAAGCTGAAATATTAAGATTAAAAAGTGGAGTTATGGAAGATGGAAATACTTTAATTCCTTTAAAATTGTATTTCAAAAAAAACAAAGTAAAGTTATTGTTAGGCTTATGTAAAGGTAAAAAACTATACGATAAAAGAGCAAGTTTAAAAGAAAAAGACCTGGAAATGGAAAAAAGAAAGGCTTTTCAAAATGAAAATCATTAAAAAAATTCTTGTTTTTTTAGTTTTATTTTTACTATTAATACCTAAAATATATGCTTATTCTAAAGCTCCTGTAGATATCACTGTAATGTCTATATCTGAACTAGAAAATGCTTTAGATAAAGGATATTTAACTAGCGAGTTATTAGTAGAATTATATCTTGACCGAATAGAAGAATATAACAAGAAATATAATGCTATTTTATTTTTAAATGAAAATGCCATTAAAGAAGCAAAAGAACTGGATTTATTAAGATCTAAGGGAGAAATAAAGGGAATCTTGCATGGTATTCCTATAGTTGTTAAAACCAATATTGATGTCAAGGGGATAGCAACAACTGCTGGAGCAAAAGCTTTAAAAGATAATTATCCTAAAGCCGATTCAGAAGTGGTGGCAAAATTAAAGGCCGCCGGGGCAATTATTATTGGTACAACTAATATGAGTGAATTTGCTTTCATGGCCAGTGATTCAAATAGTTCTTTTGGGAATGTCAAAAATGCTTACAATACTTTATATACTCCTTACGGGTCATCAGGTGGCAGTGCAGTAGCAGTAGCCACAACTTTTGCAGCAGCAGCTTTGGGAACTGATACTAATTCTTCGGTTAGAGTGCCAGCTTCAGCTAATAATCTGGTTAGTATCCGCCCCAGTTTAGATCTTATCAGTACTAAGGGAGTAATACCTTATGATATAACTAGAGATGTAGTAGGAATTCTTACTAAAACAGTGGCAGATAATGCTCTTATTTTAAGTGTAGTTGCGAAAAAATTGGATAATAAACAAATTGATTATACTAAAAGTATTAATCAGGATAAATCTTTAGCAAACATTAATATTGGAGTACCCAATGAATTTTTAAAAGGTAAAAGTTCATCAATTAAAGCATTATCAACTACCGATCAAGATATTTATAATGAAATGTTAAAAGCTATTAAAAAATTAGAGACTTTAGGAGCAAATATTATTTATATTGATGATTTTTATACTTCCCAGCATTATAATTGGTGGTCTAATTCTTTAGCAGGTTTTACTTTTTGTGATGGTTTTAATGAATATATTAAAAATACCACTGGTCAAATTCGTAGCTTTAGTGCACTAGCAAGTTCCAGCGGCAGAATTTATAGTTTAGGTGGCTATAAAGAAAGTTGTAATTACAATAACAGTTCTTTAAATAATGTTTATAATATTAGAGATAAATATCAGAATCATGTTAATAAAATTTATGAAACTAATGATTTTGATGTTATCATCTATCCAACAACTAAAAATAAACTGTTTAAATTAGGAAGTGGTACAACTATTCGAGCAACTTCAAGTTTTGTTAGTAGTGCCATTGGCTATCCCAGTATTACAGTTCCTTTAGGTTTTATTGATGATTTACCTTATGGTATAGAGTTTCTAGCACTTAAATATAATGAAGAACTTCTTTACCAGATTACATCAGCTTTTAGTACTGAGGAGTTTATAAATCCATCTATATCGCCAGCTTTATATAAGATAAGTGATAGTACAATTAATTTGATGAATTTATATGAAAATGAACAAAATTGGTCTACTAAAAACTTAAGAAAAGATTTTAAAAATCAAGTAAATGAACTTTATAATGAGATAAAAGATTATTTTAAAGAATATAATAATATAGAAAATGAAGAAGAAAAAGCAAAAGAATTAATTGCCAAATATGAAGTCTTAGAACAGGAAAAAGCAAAAAATCAGGATAATACTATTGAAAAGAATTTTATTATTAAAATAGTCATTTATACACTTATTGGCTTATTCTTTATGAAAAAGATTAGAACTCTAAGAAAGAAACATAGTAGAAAATATTAATAAAGTGTGGTATAATCTACCATGGGGCTGCTTATTGGTTTCGACAGAATATGTCTTGAAATAATTGCAAGTGGCAGTTATGCCTTAAATAACACAAAATAAAATAACTGACAACAGTAATTTTGAATTAGCTTACGCCTAATCGGCAACAGCTAGCTTCTAATCTATTTTTGCTCATAGGATAGAATAAGAAGCTCATAAATATGAGCTAGTTATCTTATTAGTCTAGAATAAGTTAATGAATTCAATAGACTGCATTAAGGAGTAAAGAGTTAGGACTTTTTTCTTTAATTAAGATTAATCCTATCTAAACTTGTAGACATTATTTTGAAGAATATTTTGGACAGGAGTTCAATTCTCCTCAGCTCCACCATATGGAATTTTTACAACTCCTTTAAACCTAGTGTTTATGGGAGTTTTTCTTTGCTATGTGTGTTTTCAAAGTGTAAAAAATAAGAAGCTGATTAATACTAAATTATAGTTAGCAAAAAATAAAATATAGCAATAAATAACCCAGATATTAATAAAGTCTGGGTTTTAAAATACTAATAAAGAAAAATCAAATGAAAGTAGCAAAGGGATTTTTTAATATTTAGTTATTTACTTCTTATGAACATTTGAGTCCAATATAAATTACCATTATTATCTTTTGCAACACCAACACCAGTTTGATTATATGTGGAGTTTAGGATATTTGTTCTATGTCCTGAGGAATTCATCCAAGTGTTCATAACTTGTGCAGCTGTTTTTTGGCCACTGGCAATATTTTCTGCAGCAGCAGTAAATGTAATTCCAAAAGATCTAAGCATATCAAATGGTGATCCATAAGTAGGGGAGTTATGTGAAAAATAATTGTTGTTTATAAAATCTTTTGATTTAATTCTAGCAACATTGCTTATTTCAGTATTTTCAGTGAGCGCTGGTCTTCCTACTTTTGCTCTTTCAGCATTAACCAAACGAACTACTTCGGTTTCTAGTGCCCTTATGTCATTGGGAACACTAGGAGTACTAGGAATGCTAGGAACATCAGGACTGCCATTAACTTTAGGAATATTAATTATTTGGCCCGGAAAAATAAGAGCAGAATTTGTAACTTGAGGATTAGCTGCCATTAAGTCGCTTAACCCAATTCCATATTTTGCAGCTATATGCCACATCGTGTCACCTTTCGTTACTGTATAACTTGTTGTATCATTAGTGGGAATATTAATTATTTGACCTGGATAAATAAGAGATGAGTTTGAAATTTGGGGATTAGCTTCTAACAGTTCATTTAATTCAATTCCATGTTTCATAGCGATTTGCCACATTGTGTCGCCTTTCATGACTGTATAAGTTGCCATATTAATACCACCTTTCTATTTTTTATCTAAATGTACAGTATAATATATGAGTTAAAATGGGTTTTAGTAACATTTACTATCATAGCAACACTTTAAAACAGCACTGAATCAAACAAAAAATTTTAGTAGTTGGCAGAATGGGTCCAACATAATATCGTAAATAGAATTTATCATCAGGATTAATTTTATGAATCATTTTACCTTTTCTGTTAGATGTTCTTTTTTATGTATTCAATATTAGCAGGAACAATTTCATAACAGCCCAATAATTATTCCGTCATAGCCACCAATTTAAATTATAATGGTTTTTAAAAAATTTATACTAGGATAATATGGGTTCATGATATAATTAAAGTGGTGATTTAAATGAACAGGATTGTGCTGGATGGCAGAAACTATGCTAAAATTTGTGAAGATAATTTAATTAAAACAGTTAGCAAATTAAAAAACAAACCTAAACTAGCAGTTATACTGGTTGGAAATGATCCCAGTTCTTTAACATATGTCAATATGAAGGCAAATAAATGTAAAATGGTTGGCATAGAAAATGAAATTTATCACTTAGAAGAAAAAACTAGTACTGAAGAAGTAATTAGTCTTGTTAATAAATTAAATAACGAAAAAAAGATTAATGGAATTATAATTCAGCATCCAATGCCTAAACATATTGATGAAAATTTATGTTTTAACAGTATTAGTCCTTTAAAAGATGTTGATGGCTTGAACGCTTTAACTTTTGGTAATATGAGTGTTGGTAACACTTTATTTTATTCGGCAACTCCGTTGGCAATTATATCTTTACTTAAATATTATAATATATCTTTTACAGGTAAAAATGTTGTAGTAATTGGTAGAAGTAGAATTTTAGGTAAACCTTTGGCAATGATGCTGTTAAATGAAAATGCTACAGTTACTATTTGTCATAGTTATACTAAGAATATTGAAATAATTTGTAAAAAAGCCGATATTGTAGTAGGGGCAATTGGCAAGGCTCATTGTGTTAAACCTTCATGGATCAAAAAAGGTGTTATTCTGGTTGATGCTGGATACAATAAAAACAATAAAGGAGATATTGATCCCGAATGTTTTAAAAAAAGTATCGCATATACTCCCGTACCAGGGGGAGTAGGCCCAGTTACAATTATCAAATTGTTGGAGCAGGTTGTTACAGCCAAAATAAATGATTGAAAGGCAAAGAGGTGGATATTGAATAGTATTAATTTTGAAATTTATTCGTTAATAATTACTCTGATATTATTATTAGATTATCATTTAAAATTTAAAAATAGTTTCACTAATAATTCCAAAATTTTAAAAAAATTTCTTTTAGGAGTAATAAGTTTAGCACTAGTTAACTTGTTAATGATTGTCTCTATCAATTTAGAGATGCTAAGACTAATATTATTAATAATTGCTTTTATTATAATATTTTATCTGCCAGTTATTTTATATGATTATTTTAAAGACAAATATTTAAAATATATTTTTAATACTAATAAAAATATATTTGTTAGAAAGATTTATTATGCTTTGTGTTTAATTTTGATAACTTTTGTATTTTATTATAACAAAGATAGAATAGTCCCTGGTTATATAACTGAAGCTGGTTATTATAGCAGATTCTTAATTGTTTCTATAATCCCCTTATTAGTTTTATTATTTAGATACATTTATTTAAGGATATTTAAAGATCAAATTAGGAATATTCGTTTATTTTTAATAATTATAATTGCTATTACAGGAATTATTTTAGAAATATTTGTTTTAAATAGTATAAGTATCTTAACTTTAACTTATTTAATATGCGGCTTACTTTTATATTCTAATAATCATGAAGAAATTATGAATCGAGATAAACTAACTGGAGTTTACAACCGGGTAGTTTTGGAAAGATTTCAAAACGATAAAAGAGGAGTTGGTAAAGTAAGTGCTGTTTACATGATTGATATTGATAAATTTAAATCTATTAACGATACTTATGGCCATAATAAGGGGGACAAAGTATTGATTGATGTTGCCAAGATATTAACAACTTCAGTTCGTCAAAGTGACTACATTATCAGATATGGTGGCGATGAGTTTTTAATAATTGCCAAAATTAATGATATTATTAGCTTAAATGTTATTCCTGAGAAAATTAAAAAGAATCTTGATCTATATAACAGCAAACACAAGATTCAGATAGGATTAAGTATCGGTAGCAGTATTTACAACCCTGACAAAAACAATTTAAATAAGATGCTGACTAAAGCTGATCAGAAAATGTATAAAAATAAAAATCGAATTAATTAATTTAATTTCAGAAAAAAGCAACCGTAACTTTAGATAAAATTAAAGCTGCTGCGGGTATTAATTATTTTCTAATCAATTATTCAATATCTAAAATGTCATTAATGTTAATTGCTTGATTGTCTTTAGTTAAAAGTTTATTTTTAGTATAACCAATGATTGTTTTGTTAAATACGCCTTTAGATGTAGTGATTACTACATCTTTTTTATAAATAAAGTTAGAAGGTTTAAATATTTTAGCCAGTTTTTCACTAACTAATGTATTATTGCGAATATTATTGCCATAAAAGAACTCCTTCTGATTATTTATTTTCTTACTTAATGGATTGGCAAATACTCGCGGTAAATTTTTGTCCATAGGTCACCTCATTATATTTTATGAATAAAGGCCTAGATGTTGTATAATTATTTTTTTGGTTAACAATATTATTATGATAAAGAAAAAATTAGAATTTTATATTCCTGTATTTTTATTAATGGTTTATTCTTTAATTGGCTTATTTAATATTGAAATACTAAATTCAAATTATAGCGGTTATTTTAATAAACAATTATATTTTTATCTTGGAACAATTGCAGTTTTAATTTTATTTAAATATATTAATATTGATATAATTTTTAAATACAGTTTTGTAATTTATCTTTTTAATATAATTCTTTTGCTGTTAGTTTTATTTTTCGGTAAGGAAGTTAATGGCTCTAGAGCATGGCTTTTATTTAATGGAGTCACTATTCAACCAAGTGAAATAATGAAATTATCTTTAATTTTATATTTAAGTAAGTTTTTAGCTCAAATAAAATTTAATGAAAAAACCAAAAAAGATTTTGGAACTATTCTAAAAATATGGTTGATTTTTTTAATCCCCAGTATTTTAACTTTTTTAGAGCCAGATACTGGAGGAGTTATAATTTACTTGGTAATAGTTTTTTCCTTATTATTTATTTCTAAAATAAATTACAAATGGTTACTTGGGATTATTGGTTTTATGATTATCATAATTTTAGCTTTGGCTTTAGTTTATTACTCTAATAAAGAGATGTTCATTAAGATATTTAGCAGTTCAATGTATTATCGAATTGATCGTCTCCTGAACTTTAATAATAATATGCAATTGGAAAATGCTTTAATTAATATAGGAACTAGTGGGATATTTGGCCATGGTATAAAAAGTATTCCTTTATACATTATTGAAGCACCAACTGATTTTATTTTTAGTTTAATTATTACTAAAGTTGGTTTTATAGGGGGAATACTTTTAATTTTAATTTATATTATAATGACTAAATTCTTTTTAGATAATTTAAAGAATATTAAAAATTTACAATATTATTATTTTGTTTTTGGGGTTTTAACAATTTTCTTGTTTCAAACCATTTATTCTATAATGATGAATATTGGCTTATTACCAATTATGGGTATAACTTTACCTTTAATAAGTTATGGGGGTAGTAGTTTAGTCACTTTTATTGTTTTATTTGCCATTGCTAGAAATATTATTCTTAGTAATAGTAAGGTCGATAGTAAGGTCTAGAAACTGGATAATATGGATAGGCAACTACTGGACGAGGTCTGGTAAGACCAATGGCAGCACCTCCTGCTACAGCTCCTACTAAAAAAGGGAAGAAAAATTGGCGATCACCATTATATCTATAAGATTGATACATAAAAAATACTCCTTTCTAGAGTATTTTATGAGTATCTGATAAATGTGTTTAGTCAATTGTGATATAAACGATATAAATTAATAGACGGTTTATTCAGAAATCTAAAGTCTAGAGCAGAAGTACCAATCCCACTGGAAATATATAATTCAGTTTCATCTACTTGATAATATTCATCATAATAAACTTTAGCTCCAATTGGTTTTACAACCGCTCCAATAAAAGGTATTCTGACTTGGCCATTGTGACTGTGACCCGATAAAAATAAATCAATATTATATTGTTTCAGATCTTTCATTTGATCTGGTTCATGGGTCAGTACTATTTGATAACAGTCAGCTAAATCTTCTTCGCTTATGGCAATGTTTTCAAGTGCTACATTGTAGTCAGGTTTATCTTTTAAAGAAGAAGTAAGACCCACCAATAAGATTGGAGTATTGGATTTGTAATAAACTAATTGGTGACTGTTTTTAAGGACAGTGAAATTAGCGTCGGTAAGTAGTTTTTCAGTGTAATCATGAGTGTAGTCATGATTACCCAAAATTGCAAATTTATCAATTTCAGAATCTAAATTTAAAAGTTGATCTTTTATTTTGGTTTTCTCATTGTCACTAATTTTTATATCTTTATCAACGAGGTCACCAGTAAAAACAATTAATTGCGGCTTTAATTCATTAATTTTATTAATAATCATTTCTAATTTATTTTCATCAACTGTTCGACCATAATGTAAATCAGAAAAGTGAATTATTTTAAAGCCGTTAAAAGAAAGCGGCAGTTTATTATCAGTAATTCCATATTCTTTAACAATTAAGCCTTTAGTACTGATAAATCTTGACCATAACAGGAGGCCAACAATTATCAATAATAGCATTATCCAGATTGCTTTTTTATTTTTAGGTTCTTCTTTCATAAATCCTCCCTATAAAGATAATAAAATAATTGTAATTGACAATAAATTTTGAATCTGATGGACAATAATTGAAGACCAAATATTATCGCTTTCTAAGTAGGCTTTGGCAAAACCGTAGCCTAAGGCACCATATGGCAATATATAGAGTAACTGTTCATAATTACCGTTAAGATTTTCAATTGAAGCAAGAAGATGAACTAAAGCAAACATTATAGTTGTAAATATTAAAAATGTTTTTTTGCTTTTAAAAGCATTTTTAAATCCTAAACGAAAGACCATTTCTTCAATGATAGGTCCTAAAAAAATCAAACTGCCGATTGCATAGATAGGATATTGGGTTAAATAAGAACGATTTATTTCCTCATTAGTAGCCATTGACCCTGAAAATAAAATAATATTAATTATGAAATTAAAAATAATCATTAAACTAAGACCAATTAACCAGTATTTAAAAGCAATTTTTAACTTCCCGCGATAATCTTTCTTAAAATTCTTAGCATCTTTAATCATATCTTTACGATAGATAATAAGAATAATAACAAATAAAATAACTTGAGTTAAGAGTAATCTGATATCAGCTTCCCGATTAGAATAATTTTTAAGTCCTTTACTTAAAAGTATAGCATAGGTAAATCCTGGAATTATTATTAAATAAAGTAAAAATACTCCAAAAGCTTTACTGAATTTTCTAAATATTTCTAAATATTTCTTCATAAGTAATTCACCGATTTTCTATTGCTATAAGACAATATATCATATTTTAAGATATTATTCAATTTTTCTTGGCATTTAATTTGTTTGATGTTATAATTTTTATAGAATATGAGGAATGATAAATGAAAAGCAATAGACATTATCTAATATTTACAATTCTTTTGTTATTTACTTCATTTAAAGTGGTAAATGCTTGTGATTATTCTGATCAGGTTGAGCTTGGGGCTTTGGCAAGTAATGTTAAGGTTAACTATGAAGTATCTCCTGAACCAGATATTTATTTTACAATTAATATTTTAAATTTACCAGAGGATATATATGCCGTGGTTTTAAATAATGTTACCAAAGAGCAAAAAACTTATGAATATAATAGTGAAAACAAAGGTAATATTTCTTTTAAGTCTAATGAAATTCACAAAAAAATAGAATATGTTATTACGCTGTATTCTAAAAAAGCCGGGTGTAATCAAATGGTTTTAAGAACTCTTAGAGTAATTACTCCCAGATATAATCCTTATTATATAAGCTATATGTGTGAGGATGTTAAGGAATATGTTTTATGTCAAAAGTGGAGTGATTTTAATTATTCAGCTACCGAGATGCAGGCTAAAATTGCTCAATATAAAGCCGGTTTAATCAAGGATGAAGATAAGAATAATCAACCCGAAGACAATCAAAATATTTGGGAAAATATAATTAATTTTATTATTAATTATTATTTGTATTTTATAATTAGTGGAGCAGTTATTGCCGTTGGAGCAATCGTTTTCATCATTGTTAAAAGAAAAAGGAGTGTATTGTAATGAAAAAATTTCTTTTTACTATTTTATTAAATTTAATCCTTTTAGTTCCGATAACAGTTTATGCTGATTTTGATGCCTATGTTAAAATGTCAGGATCAACTAGTGGTGGAGTAACTTATACTTTATATAAAGATGGAAAATTAATATTTGATGATAAATCATTAAGTGCACCGACTTATTCAGCAACAGTTACAGGCCATAAAGATAGCCTTCAAGCTTATTGTCTTCAATCAAATTTAGCAGGTCCAGATAGTGGCGCCTGGTATACCTGCACTGAAGGTTTGGGAAATGATTATAGAGCAATCATCAATGCAGGAATAAGCGCTGGTTTAAGTCAACAGGAAATTGAGTATGCAGTTAAAGTAGCTGCTGCTCGAAATGGTGATAATTCCGGTGAGATTGTCAGCGGGCATTCATCTGCTGATAGTAATGGACATCCTATTTATAGAATTTTAGCAAATGTTGGAACTTCAGCAATTGGCAAAAGAGTTCCAGTTTCGTTTGGAAATTATGAAATTGAAGTTAAAGATCCTGGTGGAGTCTATGCCGCTGCCTTAGGAATTATGGGATCAGGTGGCTCTGGAACAAGCGCCAACTCATTTAAAATAACTAGTAAAAATATAACTTGTGGTGGTAGCAGTTGTACAGCAATAATTAAATATAATCCAGCAACAGCTATTAAATCGGCAAGTGATGTTAAAGCAAGCAGTGGTATAGTTTCATTAGCTAATGGAACAATTACTATTACGGGAATATCAGCTAAAGATGGCTGCGGTAGTGTTGCGGTTGAAATTAAATATTCAAATGCTGGAGGCTGGGCAAGATGCAGTGCTAAAACAGGGAGCACAACAATGCAGAATATGATTATTCAGTCACCTGAAAGTGCAACTACTAAAATAAATTTATCGGCTTGCGATGATGAAAACTGTAAAATTCAGGGAGAAGCAGTTGCTGGTTGCCTACCAGAAGCTGAGATTAAAGAATCGGATTATTTTAAAACATGTATTATAGATAAAAATGACTGTCAGACCAGAAGTTATAATATTGTTACTAATAAATATTGTAAGATAGCTTGCAAAGAAGATATTAAAATGATTTTTCCAACAACTATTTTAGGAGCTAACGGTGAAACTGGCAAAGTATTTTCAGGAAGATATTTTACTTTAAACACAACTGCTAAAGTAGAAGG
>CAYTSB010000001.1:26091-30327 GCA_964440405.1 uncultured Muribaculaceae bacterium | reverse complement strand
AGTGGCGAAAATAGTTGTGTCAGTCAGTCAGGTACTTTGGACGGGACACCATTATATTATTACAATCAAAATAGAGCTGTTAAAAAAGTTATCGAAGCATCAAAAGAATGGTCAAATACAACCTATTTCTATACAATGGTACCATCCGGAGCAATCACTAGATCTTCCGGCAGCAACAGGGTAGCAATAGGAGAAGTTTATCCAGTAAGTATTGCAACACCAAAGGGCAATTATGAATATCGAATTATAGTAACTGGATTAGGAGAAAACAAGAAATTTGATGCCTGTTTAGATGGTGAAAATATTCTGGCTTGTCCATATACAGTGGAAAATGAAATTGTAACGCCAGGTAAACCCGGTGATGGTAAGGGAGCAGGAATTAATTTCTTCTACCGACCTATTGAACTTGGAGATGTGTTTCCAAATAGCAATACTTCGGCCAATGAGAAGAATTTAATCAATTTTAATTACCGTACCATCGGAAGTAACTGGGCTAGTGCTAAAGGTCAAGAAACTGAAAAGGAAATTGAAAAAATGGGTGAAGATGTTTATCTGCCGTCAACTAACAAAGCCAATAAAAACGAATTGGTCAGAGTTCAATATTCTTATACTATAACAGCTCGGCAGATGGCAAAACTTAGAAGTTATAATCGAGAACGGGAGAAGCTTTCTAAGGGATATGCGGATTTTGAACTTACATGTAATACGAATACAGCTAATATTCCTGATGGACTTGAGTGTATCAGCAAATTATTAAAAGGTGAGACAAATACTTGCGGGAAAGATGCCTGTTTTACTGATAATTTAAATAATGATCCAGCAACCAGAAATGTATCATTCATAAGATGGATAGATAATACGGCGTGGAAGTAGGTGGATGATTAAATGAAAGAATCTTTTTGGGGTTATTGGTTGATAGTATTGGGAATTTTTGTTATAATAATTATGATGCTAATTCAGAATTACACAACAACTAATACTCAGGATTACTACCTGCTTAAGGAAACTACCGAAGGAGCAATGATTGATGCAATAGATTATGCCTATTATCGTAAATATGGTGAACTACGAATCAATAAGGAAAAATTTGTTGAAAATTTTCTAAGAAGATTTGCTGAAACTGTCAATGTTACTAAGACATATCGCTTTGACTTTTATGGCATTTATGAAGCACCGCCAAAAGCGAGTGTCAAAATTTCAACAACAACCAATACATTTACAATTGCTGGCGACGCTGCATCATTTGATATTGTAAATAAAATAGATGCCATTTTGGAAATGCAAATTGGTAATGAAACATATGAAGATGATTACAACATAAAAGATTATGTTGGAAAATAAAAAAGGAGGAAAAAAATATGAACAATTTTCTAGTATCAGTTAAAAAATTCTTTTCGAATAAAAATACTGTAACAGTAGTGGGAGTACTTGTAGGGGTGGTTATCCTTTATTTAGGATATAACTATCGTGTTAAACAAGCAACTGATCCTCAGTCAGTACCCTATGCTAAACAGGAAATAGGAGCCAGAACTTTGATTACTACTGAAATGATTGGTTATACTCAAGTACCAAAAAGTATGGTTAATTCAAGTAATAATTTAGTTACTAATGCTAATTTAGTAATTGGTAAGTATGTTAGTTATGGCACAACTATTCCGGCAAACAGTTTATTTTATAAAGAGCAGGTCATGACTGCTGAAGAATTACCAGACTCAGCATTTGCTGATATTAAAAAAGGAGAAACAATTTATTCTTTAGGAGTTAATTTACATACAACTTATGGTAACTCTATTTTCCCAGGCAATTATATTGATTTATACTTTAAAGCAGTGGATGAAGATGGCAAAATAATTTATGGTAAATTAATTGAAAGTATTAAAGTATTGGCAGTAAAAGATGTCAAAGGACAGCATGTATTTGAAACAACTGTTGAATCTCGTACTCCAGCTGAATTGCTATTCGCAGTACCTGATGATATGTATTTGCTTTTAATGAAAGCAACATATATTCCAGGATCTATTGAGATAAATCCAGTACCTAGAAATGCAGATTATACTTTAAATCCTGGTGAAACAGTAGTTTATAGTAATCATATTAAAGAATTTATTTTGGCTAAGACTACATATATTCCAGATGAAGTACAACCAAATACAGACAATACTACTCCAACTGAGTAAAATAAATTAAAAGAATAAAAAGAGGGTGTCAAAATGAATGATGCAATATTTTTGCAGATTGATTTTGGACCGATTAAAGAATTTCTTGATGAAGATGACATAACTGATATTTCATACAGTAATGATGGACAAGTCCATCTAAAAACTTTATCTAAAGGAGTTTACCGAATTGATCGTCCAGCAATCAACAATGCATTTATGGAAAAATTAGCTTTTCAGTGTTCCAACGTTATGGGTAAAACATTTAATATGGCACATCCGGTTTTGGATGCTGAAAGTGCTGAATTAAGACTTAATTTTATTCATGAATCAATAGCAACTAATGGGATTGCTTGCGTTATTCGTAAAACACCTGCTAAGATTAGACTTAACAAAACTAAATTACTTGACGAAAAATATATTACTCTGGGATTACATGATTTCTTGCTAACTGCAGTAAGTGGTCATTGTAATATAATTGTTAGTGGCGAAACTGGCTCCGGTAAAACTGAACTAGTTAAATATTTAGCCAGTTACACTAAAGAAAATGAAAAAATAATCACCATTGAAGATACATTAGAACTACATCTAGACAGAATATTTCCACACCGTGATATTGTGGCAATGAAAACCAATAATATTGCTGCTTATACTGAGGTACTAATAGCTTGTATGAGACAGAATCCAAGATGGATTTTACTATCTGAAGTTCGTAGTGCTGAAGCAGTTATGGCAATACGTAACTCAATATCATCAGGTCATAATATTTTGTCAACAATTCACTCTGATAAAGCAATAAACATTCCGATGAGAATGTATTCACTTCTTGAAACGAACCTTGATATTGATCAGTTTTTAAAATCAATTCATCGCTATGTTCAGTTAGGAGTACATGTCAAGGGATATATGAGTAAAGAACTAGGAAGATTTCAAAGAGAAGTAGTTGAAGTTGTAGAATTTTATGTAGATGAAAACAATGATGCTAAAACCAATATTATTTATCAGAAAAGTATGGATGGAAAATTTAATCTAAATAATCCAACTAAATATTTAAGAGAATATTTAGGAGCTCAGGGAATCTATATTAACGAAGATGTATTTAATTTAAATGGTGACAATCAAAGTGAAATAAAACCAGCAATTGAAGTTTTATAAAAAAGAAAAGAGGTGCAACTAATGGAATTAATCTTATTAATAGTTATAGCTATATTTGTTATGTCATATCGTCGTAATAACGGCGAAAACGTCTATAGGTTTATTACTAATCAAGTTAATGTAGCTTACAATAAATATGCACCATATAGTTATAAAGAAGTCAGAGAAAAAACTAAAGCTTTAGGCCAGGAATATACGGCTAAGCAATATACTACGCAGGTGGCATTATTTGGAATAGTGGCTGGTGGAATAGCTTATTTATACTTTTTCAGTATTATCTGGGCTCTTGTTTATGCTATGCTAGCAATCATGTTTATTCCTTATTTAGCTTATTTAAGAAGTAAAAGAATTTATAGTGAATTTATATTTGAACAGATCCAGGTCTATACTACTAATGTTATTATGGAATTTAATACGACTCAAAGTTTTGTTAAATCATTGGAAGGAGTTAGAGATTCAGGCATTCTGGAAGATCCAGTTTTAAGTGATTTAAATATGATGATTGATTTATCTTATCAAAATGGTACAATTGATGAATCAATTGATTATATGAATTCTAAATATCCTTATTATATGGTTAAAAACATGCATCAGTTATTTATGCAAATAACTAAAGAAGGAGCTAAAGATTCAGGAGAATCATTAGAAAATATGGCTTTGGATATTGATATGCTAGTTGAAGGCGTTTATCGTGACAGTATGGATCGTCAAAATTTCTATCGTAAATTTTTAACTTATGGTTTAGCTTTGTACTTATTAGTTATGTTTATGCAGTTTTTATTAGGAAATGATACTTATCTAGAATTATTAAAACTGTGGTATGTTAATGTCCTGTTACATGCAATTATTATTCTAAATAGTTACTTCTTGCTTAAAGGAGTAAAATATTATAATGAAGATGTGGGGGCGGAATAATGTATATTGA
>CAYTSB010000001.1:22852-25991 GCA_964440405.1 uncultured Muribaculaceae bacterium | reverse complement strand
TTTGCACTTTTAGTTGGTTTTGCAATCTTTAAACTAGATTATTTTACTTTAAAGAATTATTATAAAAAACATTTACATGAGATTAACTTACTCTTGCCATATTATTTAAAGAACTTAGAAATATTAATTCAACATTACACTGTACCAGTAGCAATTGGTAAATCGATTCAAGATGCTCCGCCAATATTTAAATCAGGATTAACAAGATTAATTGAAAAAATCGATGCTGGTAATCAGACGATTGAACCTTATATGGATTTTGCTAAGGAATATCCAGTTAGAGACTCAATGCGAATGATGAGACTTTTATATCGTTTAAGTTTAGGAAGGCAGGAAAGAAAGCAGGAACAATTACTCGCTTTTTCTAAAACAATTTCTAATTTACAACAAAAGTCACGTGAAACTAAATATAAAGAGCGACTTGAAAAAATGGAAGGTAAAACTATGTATATGTTAATTACAACTGGGGCTGGAGTTATGCTCTTGTTAGTACTGTCAATCTTAATGATGTTTAATTTGTAATTAGCATTAAATTTAGTTATAATTAAAATATAAAATAAAGGAGGAATTTAAATGAAAGAGGCAACCGGAGAACTAAATATGACTGTCGTAACTGTTTTAGCTATTGCTGCAATTGGAGCATTATTTTACACAATTGTCTGGCCAATTATTAGAAATAACATTCAACAGAGTACCAGATGTGCTAATGCAATTTGCGAGCAATGTGAGGGTACTACAGCAGCATGTGTTTATTATGATGAAGATAATAATCCCCAAGATATTACATGCCCATGTGGTAACGATTAATTTTATAAGTAGGTGATAAAGTGAGAGAGGCGATAGGTGGCACTTGGTTGTTTACAATAGTTATTTTATTTGTGATGCTATTTACTGGCTATCTATGCCTAGCTGTTAATTACTCACGAGCTTATAATGTAAAAAATGCTATTGTAGATATTATTGAAAGACAAAATGGCTATAATGATATAGCTAAAGTTGAAATTGATGAATATTTACAAAATGTTGGTTATAAAACTTTGGGAAAATGTGATGAGGGATTTACTGGTAACTTGAATGACAAAGGGTATGGATATGGTGAAAGTTATTATTGTTATCGTTCAATTAATGTTGAAGCTGATTCAACATATCAAAACGATAGTGCTACAGGTGTTTATTACCAAGTTCAGGTATTCTTTAGAATTGATTTGCCAATATTTAGAGATTTATTTACTTTTAGGGTTACTGGTGACTCTAAACAGCTTTATTTTCCATAATAATTTAGTAAGGATGATACTATGAGAGAATCAATTGGTGGAGCTTGGATATTTGGCTTAGTAATAACATTTATCTTATTATTTACAGCTTTTTTAGCTGTAACAATCAATTATTCAAGAGCTTTTAAAATAAAGAATCAAATAATTGATCTTATTGAAGAAGAAGAAGGATTTACCAGTGATAATACTTCTAATGATCCGGGAGCTGCCCAAAGGATTGATAATTATTTAAGTACTTCAGGATATCGTAATTTAGGCTCATGTCCAACAGATGGATCATGGCGAGTATGGAATAAATCTGATATCAGTATGCCCGATAAAAACACAAAATATAGTTACTGTGTGAAAAAACATAATAAACACAATGCAAGTTATCCTCAGGAGGGATACTACGAGGTAATTGTATTTTTTAATTTAAATTTGCCGGTTTTTGGTGAATTTATGACTTTTAAAGTTAGTGGCGAAACAACAGATATATTCTACCCATCAGATTGTAAAATCTGGGGAGAATGTTAGGAGAAAATATGAATGTAATTATTGCTAATAAATATCAATCTATGCTAGCTAACCTAGATATAGATGTAATAAAAACAATGAATGGGGAATTTGAAGTCGATGAATTAATCGATACTTTTTCTAATTTCTTTTTTAACCGAATGATATTAGATATTACGGCAATTAAAAATTATAAAGATATTACTAATATTCAGAAATTATCAGTTAATTTAGACATGAGTAAAGTTATTTTAATTCTAGATGAGAGTGAAGAATCGTCATCTACAACCTACCTGTCTAAATTAATTTCCATGGGTATTTATAATTTTAGTAGAAATATTGAGACTATCAAATATTTAATTAATAATCCCAATAGCTATAAGGATGTGGCCCATATTCAGCAATTACAGGATTTAACTGGGGTTATTGCCGATAAATATGAAACTGAAAGAAAAAGCATCATTGGAATTAGAAATATAACTGACCATGCGGGATCAACCACTTTAATCTATATGTTAAAAAGACAGTTGGAACTTAATTATTCAGTTTGTGCGATTGAAATTGATCGTCGTGATTTTGCATTGTTTAACGATAAGAATCTAATCAGTGCAACTTCAGAAACATTTTTAAAAGAATTGATGAAATTAAAAGATTTTGATATTATTTTAGTTGATTTAAATGGTACTGATAATGAAGATGCTTGTGGTGATGTTTTGTATTTAATTGAGCCAAGTACAATAAAATTAAATCGAATGATTAGAAGAGATCGAACTGTTTTTGAAAAATTAAAAGGCAAAAAAATAGTGCTAAATAAAAGTCTGCTAGATAATAAAGATGTTTTAGACTTTGAATATGAAGCTAAAACCGAAGTGTTTTACAATATACCACCTTTAGATGATAAGAAAGAAAAGCACAAAGTATTAGATGATTTTTTAAATAAATTGGGATTTTTAAAACAACAGAAGGAAATAAAAGAAGAAAATAAAATCCTGGGATTATTCAAATTTTAAAACATATTGACAGTAATTGTAAAAAAAGATAAAATATAAATAAGAGAGAGAGGTAATTATGTTTAATAGTTTAATATTAATTGGAGGTTTTTGTACCGACGCTGGATCCATCTTACACTTTTTAAGTACCGTATTCTTTATTTTTAAGATAGTAATACCTATTTTATTAATTGTTTGGGGTTCACTTGATTTAGGCAAAGCGGTTGTTGCTCAAAAGGAAGATGAAATTAAAAGCGCTACTCAAACTTTAGTAAAAAGAGCTATTGCTGGAATTGTTATTTTCTTTATTCCAACTATTGTTGGTTTAATATTTGGATTACTTGGTGAATTCCAAAGTGGCGAACTTAAAACTGAATATGA
>CAYTSB010000001.1:17643-22752 GCA_964440405.1 uncultured Muribaculaceae bacterium | reverse complement strand
GTTACAATTGGTTATCAACTGGTATTAACATATACTATTAAGAATAATCAAACTTTAAAATTTACTACAGATGTTTATTATACAAGACCAGATACGGGTAAAAACAAAGATAATGATGGTATCGTTATTGACAAAGCTTCTAAGGATTATTATCTTAATAGAGAAGAATGTCCTGCTTATGTTTATGGAGTTGCTTGTGCAGAAGAAGCAATAACCTTTGAAGGTGCAAATTATCGCTTCCGCAGTGGTAATTATCCATTAAAATTTTTTGATACAGCTCAAAATACAAATCCTCCTACTAATATATTTCCTGGTTTTGTAGAAGGTACAAATTTTTGGACTAGAGGAAAAGGTTATGATTGCAATTTAGTAGAATTTTCAGACCCTAAAAAAGTTACTAAAGAAGAGATAGAAGAAGCCATTTTAAATGCCGGAGGATCTTTAGGAGGAACTGCAGCAGCAAATGATGTTATTTGTCCTTTTTGCATAGAAACATATCAAGTATGGAGATTTTTTGGCTATTTATTATTTATATTAAAACTTGTCATTCCAATAGGTTTAATAGTTATGGGAGCAATTGATTATGGTAAAGCTGTGGTGGCTAGTGATTCTGATCAGTTGAAAAAATCTTCTTCAATGTTTGTAAAAAGAATAATTGCTGGTATTATTATTTTCTTTATTCCAGCAATTATTAAAATAGCATTTAATTTAGTGGAAGATTATGCTAGTGTTTCTCAAGGATTTACTGATTGTACTGTTTGTTTATTTGATCCAGACGGTAGCGAATGTGAATATATGGATAGTAAAAAACAAACTTGTATAGATGAATATTTGTATTCGCAGTTAGGATCATAATTTTATTGGAATAAATAAAAAAAATATGGTATTATGTATTATATATGATAGGAGTTTATCAAATGAAAGATAAAAAGATAAGAAAAATAATTATTTTAATTGCAGCTGTCTTTTTAATTGCGGGTTGTCGTAAAACAGCATGGAAACAAATGCTAGACGATTTACCTGATGATAGAAGGAATTTAATAAATGATTTATCATGTACTTATGAGAGTACAAATTACCAAGATAAAATAAATATTATTTTTTATGTAAAAAATGATAGTTTAAGATTAAAAACATGGTTAAATAATGACTCAGCTAGTGATTTAGATATTATAGCAGATAGTAGTGATATTGGATTAAGTCAAAGTTTAAAATTAATTGTAGACAATACTTTTTTAGAGACTTTTGGTAACTATTTCTTAAATAATAATAAATGTATGAACTTTACTGCTAGTGAAAAGAATGCCAAAATAACTCTAGTAAGTTCTGGAGGTGGAATTAATTTTAAGTTGGTTGAAGAAAGAACAACTCCGATAAATACAACTCCGTCAGCAGAAGTAGCTAAAAAGTTTTTTAATTCTTATAGAGGAACAGAAGATGTAATTACATTTTCTATTCTTAATGGTAAAAAATATGTTCAAGTAAATAATCTTTCTAAATTAGAGGTATCAACTAGTGATGTTGAAATCAATGATGCCACTTACAAATATTATATTAGCGCAACAGATTTACCAAAAATATTCGTTGGTTCCAATGTTAGCAGCTCCTTTGTTTTAGCTAGAGATAATACTAGTGATAGATTTGTTATTACTATGGATTCAAGTAAGTATGATGTTGTTTATAATAATACTGGAACTGAAACAAATAATGGCAATGGAACAGGAACAAATACTAATCCAGGTGATTGTACCGGAATACTTGAAGGCACTTATTTTTCGAAAATATTGTCTAATATTTTTAATGTTATAAGAATGGCCGGGGTGGGTTTGGTTTTTCTTATGTCAATACTAGATTTTACTGGAGCAGTTTTTGCAAAAGATGAAGATCAGATAAAAAAAGCTTCAGAAAAAGCAGTAAAAAGATTAATTATTGCTATATTAATATTCTTTTTGCCAATGATATTAAATTTATTGTTATCTTTAATTGGTGGAATGGGAACTATTTGCGTTTAATGAAGGGAGGTAATTAGTATGGCGAATCTATTTTTAACATCTGGATTATTTATGAAAGGCGTCTATCAAGTTTTACTTTTTCTTGATGGAATGGTATATTGGCTTATAGATATGTTATATACATTATTAATGTCTATTGCTAATACACAGTTATTTTCAGCATCAACATATGCAGAATTTGCAACAAGGATTTATGCTATTCTAGGAATAGTAATGCTATTTATAGTTGCTTTTCAATTATTAACAATGATTGTTGATCCAGAAAAAATTACTTCTGGTGATATGCCTGCTTCAAAAATAGCGTTAAATATTGTTTTAACTATAGTTATTTTAACTTTATTACCGACTGGATTCAAATATTTATATCGTTTTCAACAAGTTGTTGTATCAGAAAATATAATTGGTAAAATTCTAATTGGAGATGTTAACGAATCAGATAGCACAACCAATTCTAGTAATGTAGGTAAAAATATAGCTGTAATAATGTATGATGCATTTATTTATCCTTTAGGATTTGAAGGTAACGCAAATTTAGGTTGCCAAACTGGAGTAGTAGCTTCAAATTTTTGTCCAGTTTATCTTCGTGTAACTAATCCAACTAATGAAACTGATTATGGAGTGATTTTTAGGTATAATACTTCTAAAATTAGAAAAGAGATAGATGATGGTGAAGTTCAATATATGGGTGGGCTTTCCTTAATAGCTGGTGGATTTGTATGTTATTTATTAATATCTTTTTGTATAGATTTAGGAGTTAGGGTTATTAAATTAGCATATTTTCAACTTGTTGCTCCTGTTCCAGTAGCAATGCGTATAATTCCAAAACAAAATACTGTTTTTGATAACTGGCTAAAAGGTTTAACTAAAACTTATTTAGATTTGTTTATAAGACTGTTAATTATTTTTCTGTGCGTCTATTTAATTAATTTGGTACCAGATGCTATTAATAATGTTTTTGCATCTAATCAACCTGATTCAGCATTTGCTTTTGAAATATCTACAACTAAAATAGATATCATTAAAATATTTACTCAGGTAGCTATTATTTTTGGTATATTGCTGTTTATGAAAGAAGCTCCAAAACTTATATCATCAATGTTTAATTTAGGAGATGCCAGTCTACAAATTGGGATTGGTAAAAAACTTGGGGAAATGCCATTATTTGGTAAAGATCAGGCTCTTAATCCAGCTAAATTGTCAAAAAGTGCTGCCGAAGCAAGAGGTAGAAATTATCAAAATAGAGTTCTAAGACAAGAAGCTCGTGCAGATGGCGCTGGTTGGTATAGTAGAGCAAGAGAAGTTGGTCGACATAATCGTGGTCAGGAATCATTAGAAGCAAGAGATTTAAGAAGAGCACATATTGAAGAAAGAAAAGCAAATGCTCAAAGATTACTTGAATTAGATAAATCAATAGATGAAAATGCAGAAGCAATTGCAAAACACAGAAATTATAAGCAAGCTTTTACTGCTGCTGATGGTAAAAAATTTGATAATAAAACTAGCTATTATGGATTAGTTCAGGATTTGGAAGCCAAGAAAATGGCAGGAGCATCAGCTGATGAGCTAACTAAAGCACAGGGATATATTGATGAATATCTTAATAACTCTAAAGATGCAATAAAAGATACCCTCTTAAGCGGTGAAAATGTTTTCCAAAGAGATTCTAATGGAAACAAAATGAAGGATTCAGATGGTAAAGAATTATTGCATTTTGGTAATCAGGAATTAGCAACAGCTGAATCTTTAAAAGAAGTAAATGAAATGATAAAAGATGGTAAAGTCGTAGGAGTAACAGAATTAGTAAAAGATAACAAAGGTATTAAAAGTGCTAAGGCTGCTGCTAAAAAAGATAATTATGCCGCTCAAACAGAAGAACGTAAGATTAAAAGTGAAAGAGGAGCAGCTGCGAAATTTGGTAAAGACAAGGTTCAGAAAAAACCAGGATCGGGGAAATAATTATAAGAATAAAAAGGAGGATATTATATGTATATAATTCCGGCAAACTCTAAGAAATCAATGTTAATATTAGGATTTTTTACTAGTTTGGATTTAATAATCTTTGGTAGTGGGGTTGGATTAACTTTAATATTTTTAGTGGCAATTAAAACAACTCAGTTAGGAGTAATGATATTAATTCTGTTACCAGCGTTAATATCAGCATTTTTAGTAGCTCCAGTTCCTCATTATCATAATATGTTACAGTTAATAAGAAATTTTATTGGATTTTTTACTAATAGAAGAAATTATATATGGAAAGGTTGGTGTTGGTACGATGAAGAATCAAAACTCTAAATATACAGAAGATTGGATTCCAATTAAAAATATTCTAAATGGAATGATTTATCTTGAGGATGGAAACTTTGTTACTGGTGTCAAAATAGCACCTAAAAACATCTTTATTTTAGATCAGGATGCTCAGGATAATATAATATTTAATTTTAGAACATTTTATAATGTTATTGATTATGAATTTTGGCTTATAGTAGCTGATAGACCAGTAGATATTAATATTTATCTGTCTCAATTACAAGTTCAATATAATAATACAAATGATCCAATTATTAGAAAATTAATTGTCCAGGACATTAATAAAGCTAACATGTTTATGAGTACGCAATTAAATGTTGTTGATACTGAATACTACATATTATTTAAAGATAAAAGACAGGAGATTATTCAAAAAAGAATTCATAACTTAATTAGTAATTTAGCTAATTGTCAGTTAAATTCTTCACAAGTAAATAATGAAGATTTAAGAATGCTGATTGATAATTTCTTTAGTGGAAATGTTAGAACCACTTTTGGGACGGTGATGAGCGAATGAGTTTAAAAAGTGAATTAGCCCCAAAGGGGATTGAATTTAAGAGTCAGGATTTTATTATTAGTGGTAAATATTCAATGATTTTAACAATAATATCTTATCCAAAATCAATTTATACGGGATATTTAACAAATATTTCTAGTTTGTCTGGAGTTAAAATGGTAATTAAGCATATTCCAATTGATTTTTCTAAATTATCTAAAATGCTAAATAAAGAGATTGCTGATTTGAAAGTTAGATATCAAAATGAAAGAGATCGAACTATTCAGGAAAGAA
>CAYTSB010000001.1:10211-17633 GCA_964440405.1 uncultured Muribaculaceae bacterium | reverse complement strand
AGAATTAGACAGAACTATGAATCATTAGAAGAATTTATTCAAATGCTTGCTGCTACGCAATCAAGAATATTTGATTTTCAAATGCATTTAATGGTTACTGCTGATACTAAAGAAGAATTAGAAACGAAAAAAATGCAACTTAGAAACTATCTGGATGCAATGGGATTAAGGGCAGTTCCACTTATGTTTGAACAGGAGAAAGTATTAAAATCAATAATACCAATATTTCCAAAACAGGATATTGAAAATCGTGTAGGAACTCCAATTCCATCAGTAACAATAGCAGCAATGTATCCTTTTGTTTTTGATAGTATTAAAGACCCAGGATTGGCAACGCTACTAGGTTTTGATTTCTCTGGGGGAGTTATCCTATTTAATCAGTTTTTATACCAGATTAAAAAAGAATATAATCGTAATAATGCCAATATGATTCTTTTAGGGACTAGTGGTAGTGGTAAAAGTACTGCTGCCAAATTATTACTCCGTACTCATATTAGGAATGGTTATAAAATAGTAGCCATTGATCCTGAAGGAGAACTTGAAGATATGGCTAAATCAATGGGTGGAAATTTCATTGATTTAGGTAAAGGTGGAGAATTTGGAATGGTTAATCCTCTGGAGGTTAGTGTTGATGCTGACGAAGAAGAAATTGCCCAGGGATTAGGTTACACTATATTGACAAGAACTTTACAAGGATTAAAAGCGTTTATGAAGTATTATGCCCCTTCAATTGAAGAAGATGTTTTGACAATGTTTAGTGAAGTGGTACAAGATACTTATAAAAGGTATAAAATAGATTTTAGTACTGATTTTTCTAAATTTACATCCGCAGATTTCCCAACATTTAGTGATGTCTATGCAACAATTAAGGGTAGACTTCTAAGTATGCCTGAGCATAGCCATGAAAAAGATGTTATGGAAAGATTGGAATTAAAAGTAAGACCTTTAGTCAAAGAGTTAAAATACTATTTTGATGGTCATACTACAATTGATACCGAGAGTGAATTTATTGTATTTAATATTAGAGAATTAATGAATTCCGATGAAAATATTAGAAATGCTTTATTCTTTAATATTTTGAAATATGCTTGGGGATTGTGTTTAGATAAATCAATTAATACAGTTATGATGGTTGATGAAGCTCATGTTCTATTGTCAAGTAGAAATGAATTAGGAGCAGAATTCTTAGCCCAAATTCAAAGAAGAAGCCGTAAATATAATACGGGAACAATTATTATTACCCAACAACCTACTGACTTTGCAGCACCAAATATAATTGTTCATGGCAAAGCAATATTTGATAATGCGGCCTACTACTTAGTAATGGGACTTAAAAAACAGGCTGTTGAAGACTTAGCTCGTTTAATTGATTTAAATGATAATGAAAAAGAAAGTATTAAATATTACAGTCAAGGTCAGGCACTATTTGTCTGCGGTAGTAGAAGAATGAGAGTAAATATAGTAGTTACTCAAGAAGAATTGGATTCATTTGGATCCGGCGGGGGACTATAAAACTGATTGATTTCAGTTTTTTTTATTTTTATTTCATGCTATAATTATAAAAGATAACATAAAAAAGGTGGTGAGCAGCTTGGAAGAAGAAAACAAAAATAATAATCCTGCAAATCCTAATCCCATAGATGATAAAGAAGTGCAGAAAGATAAAAATAATGCCAATAATTCTAAGGCTTTGAAAACAGCGGGTAAGGCTGCTGCTACATATTATGGTGGTGCTTTAGGCAACCAGGCTGCTAATACTTTATTAAGCGATGATAATGCTATAGGAAGATCAGTAAACAAAAATATTGTTGATCCAATGGCTAATAAGATGACTAATAAACTAAAGGGAGTTCCAGGTGCCCAAAGTGCTGTTAATCAGCTATCAGAATCAGGGGCGGTAGATGCTGTAGATAAGGCAGTAGATGCATCAGCTGGCAGCATGAGCAGTGCTGGAAACAATGCAAAGCCAACAACTCAAAGTACTGTTCAAACAGATAAAGTTGGTTCAGCCGTAGAATCAAGTGATTCTTTAGCAGGCTTGGAAGAGTCAGAACAAAGTAGTGTCTCTAATATGGGCAAAGGAACAAACTTATTATTAAATAAAAATATGATAATTATAATAATTGCTTTAGTTGCAGCTTTACTTTCATTATTGGTACTTATGTCAGCTGCAGTTTATAGTGGTAGTGATAATACCGCTGTTCAAATGAATAAATATGTTTTAAGTGAACAGGAAACCGAAGAATATAAAGTTGAAAGTGATGAAGATTATGAATTAACCACTAACAAGGATGGTTTTCTTACTGGCATTTGGGGAGATGAAACATCAAAAGTTTTTGAAGGACAAGAACAGTTTTTCAAAAGATATCGTGCTATTTATTTTGAATATCGTCTTCTTCATCCATGGCTTAATAAAAATAAATTAACAGCTACTAGACTACATTTATTAAGTACATTATTTTTAGATTATAGTCCAGAAACATTTAATGAAGATATCAATAAATATTCGGTATCAAATAATCCTAGTGAAGTTGATGATGCTTATAGCGAAGGAAATGGTTATAAAGTATGTTCTGAAGATTATACTTCCGCCAGTTGCAGTGGGGAAGTACTAGAAAAAGAAGATTATATCTTTACTTCTTTAGATGCTATTTTAAAAAGAGGAAAAAATGAAGCAGCGTATACTAATGAACAAGACAGTACTAGAAAATTAATGCGTAATTTTTTAGTATATGTTGGTAAATGCGATATAAAATGTACTACCAGTTGTAATGAAGGCGAATCGGGTTGTGTATGCAGGAATAATAAATGTACTAAAACTGAAACTGATATTAAGTACTATGATAAATTAACATTTTGGCAAATGATAAAAATCATATTTGGTTTTGCTCCAAATCCTTATAAGGAAGATTGTAATTCATATAAAAGTAGTACTTGCTCAACATCTTTTGGTTTTGTAGAAGAAATAGATTTTTGCTCTTATTATGAATATTTAGCAGAATCGGATTATTTTGAAAAGCATAAACATTTTTCTGATTTATTTGTTGGTATGAATGATGTTGAAAAACTGGAAGAAAAGAAAATACTAATCAAAGATATTATTGATATAGCTTATGAAACAGACGAAAGTAGTCCAATTTATGCCTGGCAGTCAGTAAATGATGATTATACTAATTATACTTTATCAAGTAGTATGTATATAACTGTTCAACCAGATGCAAAGGGTGAGAATGGTGGCTCTTATTCAATTGATGAATATGTTGCTGGAGTATTAATGGATGAAGTAGGATTTTTCTATCATTATCGAGATGATTATGGTTTTTCAGACACAGAACTTTTAGAAGCTTGGAAAGCTATGGCAGTAGCTATTAGAAGTTATACTTTATCAAGAACCAAGGGTGGAACCAAATCAATTATTAATAGTTCAGGAGCACAAAATTTTACAGCTGCTTATTTAAATTCCAATACTAAGCAGGCTTTGCTTGCTAAGCAGGCAGCTAGCCAAACTCAGAATCAAGTATTACTTTTAAACGGCGATTTCTTTAGTGCTGAATATGATTCTTTTTATAAAAAAACTACAGGTGGCACCACTTCATCGGGTGGGTTTAAATGTGAAAATGATTTTTGTTCAGTTACTTATTTAAAAAAAGGAAGCAATTCTAATAAAGTATATCATCAGGTTTTTGTTCCAGTTTCATGGAAAGGAAAACTTTATGGTGGACATGGTCGAGGAATGAGCCAGTGGGCAGCTTTATATCAAGCAACCGAAGGTAAATCATATACGAGTATTTTAAGTTATTTTTATGCTAATGAAGTTAAGTTATCTAATGTTAACTTTAGTTCAGGAGAAAGTATAGAAGTTGATACTGGTACTGATACTTCAGGTGAAGAAGATGATGTATATAATCCTATATTACCGATGACTCTTGGTGGTTCTAGTGTTTATGAGGGAGAAGCAGTTCAAACCTGTAAATATGATATTAAAATACCAGTTAGATTAATGGGAGTAAAGTCAGTTAGTTATGATGAAGAAACTGGTGAACTAGTTGAAGGGGATGAATCAGAAACTCCCGTTACCGGAGATTTTGGTGAAATTATCAAAGGATCAAGTTTAGTGGTAAATGCTCGTCAATTTATTGGAAAAACAAGAGAACAAATGGCTAGTTTATTAGATACTAGTGGCTCATGGTGTGCTAAATTTGTTTCATATATCTTTAGCATAACTTCAGGGACAGGAGTGTCATTTAATAGTTCTTCTGTATCAAGCTGGGCTAGTTATTTCCAAGGAAATAATAGCTATTATCATAGCAATTATTGGGCTAAAGCAAATAATAATCCTAGCGGTTATAATAAATATCGGGGGATTGCTACAGCGGGCGGACCAAAAGTAGGGGACATAATTATTTTTTGTGCAACTGCTTGCGGATATGATGGAAGTGGTAATTTGCCATCTAAAAGCGGAGATTGTTTTAGACATATTGGTATAGTTACAGGAGTAAGTGGGAATACAGTTACTTATACTCACGGAAATACAACCAGCTCTGCTTGTGGTGGTAAAAATGGCGTTTGTGAAAATAGTACAAGTCTTGAAAATCCTTACATTGTTGGTTTTGGAAGGTGGGAATAATATGAAAAAATATTTAATTATCTTTATTCTATTATTTTTAACTTGCGGTTGTAGTATTAATTATGAGCTAGAAATAAATGATGATGTTTATAAAGAGACTATTTTAATTGGTGGTAAAAGAAGTAAATTAGGATTAAATAATAATAATAAGTTTTTAGAAGAAAGAGAACAAATATATAAAAATTTATGGACAAAGTATAATATTTTAAATTCCAGTGTAAATAGTGAGTCTTATTATTATAAAATCCAAGCTGATTTTTCTAATCAAACTGATTTTTTAAATGATTCAATGTTAAATATTTTATTTAATAAAAATATGATTTCAACAAATGCTAATGGTAATAAAATCTATGAATTTTCATATGTTCAACCGAATGAGGATGAAGAAGGCGCTATTAATGAGGATTATGAATCAATTAAAGTTTATATAACTTCAAATAAAAAGATAGTTAATGCTAACAATGATGAAATTAGTAATAATAGATATGCCTGGATAATAAAGCCACATGAATCTAAATCAATTTATTTTGAAATCCAGAATGAAAATGCTCTAGAGGATACTGATTTAACATTAATTTTAGTAGTTATCTTAGGTGTTATTCTTATAATTAGTGCAATTGTTTTTAATAAAAGTAAAAAAGCTCAAAAAATATAAAGGAGATATATGAAAAAAATATTATTGTTATTAAGTTTGGTGCTTGTTTTAACTGGTTGTACAGTCAATTATGATTTAGAAATTTTTAATGAAGAATATAATGAAAAAATCACTATTGGCAATGTTAATATAACTAATGATGTTAATACTAAATTTAGTTATGAAATCCCAATTCATTTTGATGAAGCAAAAGTAAGCACGATTGAAACTACTAAAAAAATTGATGGAGTTGTTTATTATCAAAAAGAAAAGGTAAATAATACTGATTTTATTTATTCTAATAGCTTTGGAATGGAAGATTATTATAAATCATATTTTGCTAATAGTTCTTTTGATTTTTTTGCGGTTTATTATAATGATCAAGATCAAGACAGTGGCAAAGATTTAATAACGATTTCAACTAATTTTAAAATGAAAATATTTGATACTTATCCTGAACTTGATGAAGTTAAGATTATAATAAAGACTAATCACAAAGTAAAACTATCAAATGCTGATGATGTTAATAAATACACTTATACTTGGAATTATAATCGTGATAATTATCAAGATAAGGCAATCCAACTTATTTTATATAAGGATAAATATGTTTTAAACTATGATGGCAAATTATATCGTATTTTAATAATGGCTGGAGCCATTATTGGAATAGTTACTATTACAGCTGTTGTTTTGATTAGAAAATCAAAAAAAGCAAACAAAGTATAATAGTATTTATTTTAAAAATATAGTATAATAATTTTGTTAGTGGAGGTTTTTGTATGAAATTTAGAGTATCAGTAAAGGATTTTATAATATTTGTTGTCTTTTGTGTATTTCTTTTATATATTAGTGCTTTACTAGTTCTTAATTTTGCATCTTTTGCTGGAACTGGATTATTTTACGGACTAAATCCGATTAAAGCATTTTCAAGTCAATATTTAGTAATAACAATTGTAGTTTTTGCTATTTTTTTAATTCTTATTTTTACCAGTGTTTCATCTTATATTTTTGACAAAGATAAAGGCAAAGGTTTAGGTCTTAAACTAGGTGAAAAAGAAGAAAAAGGTTATTCAAGATGGGCAACTGAAAAAGAAATTAAAGGATCTAAGGATATAGAAAGAGTAATAATTCAAGAAGAATCATCAACAGCAGCCGGAGTTCCGCTTATTAATAACGGTAAGGAAATGTGGGTTGATAATGGTGAAAATCATACAATGGTTATTGGTGCTACTGCATCTGGTAAAACCACCTGTGTTGTCGATCCAATGGTTTATAGTTTAGTAAAAAAAGGCGAAAGTATGGTTATTACTGACCCTAAAGGAGAATTATATAAAAATCATGCCGGACTACTTAGAGAAAAAGGCTATAAAGTTATTGTCTTAAATTTCCGTGATCAAAAAATGGGTAGTGCGTGGAATCCTTTAACTTTACCTTATCAATTATATAAAGAAGGTAACGTTGATAAAGCAACTGAATTATTAGATGATATTGCTTTAAACATCTTAACCGATCAGAAAACTCAAGGTGACCCATTCTGGCAAAACAATGCTTCGGATTATTTCTCAGGAATTGCTTTGGGACTATTTGAGGATGCTAAAGATGAAAGTGAAGTCAATTTAAATTCAATTGGCTATATGGCGACAGCCGGCGAAGAAAAATTTGCGGCATCGCAATATATCAAAGAATATTTTAATTTAAAGGGTGAAGATTCAAGTGCTTATACTTTTGCTTCCAGTGTTATTAATGCTCCAAGTGAAACCAAAGGAGGAGTTGTTTCGGTTTTCAGACAGAAAATCAGACTGTTTACTTCTAAGGAAGATTTAAGTGAAATGTTGTCTCACAGTGATTTTGATATGCGAAAGATAGGTCATGAAAAAACAGCTATTTTCTTAGTTATTCATGATGAAAAAACTACTTATCATGCTTTGGCTACTATTTTTGTTAAACAATGTTATGAAACATTAATTGCTTCAGCATATGAAGAAGCTAACGGTAAATTACCATATAAAACTAATTTTATTTTAGATGAGTTTGCCAATATGCCACCTTTAAGAGATGTTACGGCAATGGTAACAGCTGCTAGAAGTAGAGCAATTAGATTTATCTTTATTATTCAAAACTTTGCTCAGTTGGATGCTGTTTATGGTAAAGAAAATGC
>CAYTSB010000001.1:0-10111 GCA_964440405.1 uncultured Muribaculaceae bacterium | reverse complement strand
AAATATAATTTATTTGATATTAAAGAATTCGTTAAAGAAAAGAAAAGAACTAAATTATTTGAAGCTTTGGAGCAAAGTAATAATGGTCGAGAATTAACTCCTAGTGAAACTCCAACTATGGCTCCAGGGCTAGGTTCTACTAGTACACCTACTAATAAACCAAAGTTTAATTTTGATGAACTGGCTAAAAAAATTGATGCTAAAATTGCAGCTATTGAAGCTGAAGAAAAGGCTAAAAAAAATAATATACCTCCAGTAAATAATCAAAATCAAACATTTAATATTTATAATGAAGAAAAAGCTTTGCCTAAAGAATCAGAACCAGCTAATATTAAGCCTGATAATCTGGAAAAAAATATAGAATTAAAAGAGTCTATGTTTAAACCAGAAGAAGATATGCCAGTAACTAAGCCACCTAAAGTAAATGTGGATCAAGATAGCGTTATTGTAAGTGAGAATAATATTACTGATGATCAATTCTTTGATGACTTCTTTCAAGATGACGAATAACTCGTCATTTTTTTTAACCATTTTACTATTTTTAAATTTTTGCCAATTAATAAAATATAAAACAATAATATCTAATATATACTAAACTAATTTAGTATATATTTTTTAATAAAAAATCTTATTTTTGTAATTTTACTTTTTTTATTAACTGATTTAATATGTGAAAGGAGGGTTTAATGAATGGCTTAATAATAAAAAATAATGATAAAATAGAAGATCTAATATATGAAATAAGAGGTAAACAAGTAATGCTAGATTCTGATTTAGCAAAACTTTATAATTGTAAAAATGGAACTAAATCTATTAACTTAACAGTAAAAAGAAATATTAATCGCTTTCCTGAACGGTTTATGTTTCAGATAAATAAAGAAGAATATTATAAAACTCTAAGGTTTCAAAATGAAACCTTAGAGTTTAAACAAGGACAATATCCTAAATATTTGCCATATGTGTTTACTGAGCAAGGTGTAGCAATGCTTGCTACCGTATTAAGAACTTCTGTTGCAGAAGAAATAAGTATTCAAATTATGGATGCTTTCGTTGCTATGAGAAAATATATAAGAGGTAATGGATATCAAAAAAGGATGTCAAATGTTGAAGCTAAGCTAATTGAACATGATATTAAAATAGATCATATTTTAGATAAAATGAATAATAAAGAGAAAAATAATCATCTGTTTTTTGAAGGCCAGATTTATGATGCCTACTCACTAATGATGAGTATTTTAGGTAAATCAAAAAAAGAAATAATAATTATAGATAACTATGCGGGAAGGGAATTATTTGATTTAATAAAAGATATAAAGATAAAAATAAAAATATATAGTAAAAACATAGAAGAGGAGTCATTAAAAAAATATCAGAAACAGTATCAAAATATGGAAATAATTTATAATGATAAATTTCATGACCGATTTATCATAATAGATCAAAAAACATTATATCATTGTGGTGCCAGTTTCAAAGATTTGGGAGATAAATGTTTTGCTATTAATTTAATTGAAGATAATACTATATTATGGAACATTTTAAATATTTTATTTGTGTAATTTTTCATATATTATATATAAGGTGAAAAAATGAAAAGTATTAAATATGAAGAATATAATTCCAGTTTAGGTGTTTTAATTGATGTTGAGGATGTTTTATCATTTAGTGAACATCCTACTTTAGAAGCAATCAATATTCCTTATCAAAAGCTACTATATGGTCATGAGAGCTATTTAAATAAAAATAAAAAATATTTTATTATGTGTAATAAAAATATTTTAAGTAGAAAAGTTGTAGCAGTCTTAAATCATTATGGTTATGATGTAACTCAAGTATTAAAATAATATGAAAAAAGCAAAAAATAGGTTATAATATAAATAAGAGTTGATAGATATGCAGTTTTTAAATAATGTTAATGATTTAGTAGTAAATATGATTCAAAGTATGGGCCCATACGGTGTCTTATTTAGTTGTTTATTAATTATTGTTGAATCAATATTACCTATTTTACCGCTTACTGTTTTTATTGCAATTAATTTTCTTTATTATGGACCAATAATTGGATTTATAATTTCCTGGATATTTACAATAATCGGCTGCAGTTTATCTTTTTATTTATGTCAAAAAGGATTTAAAAATTTTGTTGATAATAAAATTCGTAAATATCCTAAAGCAAATAAGTTTTTAAATAGAGTTGATGATTTGAAATTAAATCATTTAATCCTATTAATTGCAATGCCTTTTACTCCAGCATTCTTGGTTAATATTGCTGCAGGTATTTCTAAGGTTAAATATAAAAAGTTCTTAGTGGCAATTTTAATTGGTAAAATATTTTTAGTGTATTTCTGGGGCTATGTCGGAGTATCGCTTGTTGAAAGTTTAAAAAATCCGTTTGTCATTATTAAAGTTATTATTATGTTGTTAACTGCTTATTTAGTTGGAGCAATTGTCAATAAGAAATTAAAAATGGAGTAGGAGTTATTTATGGATTATTTAATTATTGGGTTAACAGTATTAAATTTAATATTTTTAATAATTTTACTGTTAAAAAATAAAAAAGAAGATAATGTTACTGAAAGAATTGGTCGTTTGGAAACTGATTTAATAAAAGAAATAGGTGAATTCAAGTATCATTTTAGTAAGTCAATTAATGAGGATTTTGAAAAGTTAAATAAGAAAATTGAGGATCGTTTAATTTTAATTAACGAGAAAGTTAACGAAAGATTAGATCAGAATTTTGAAAAAACCAATAAAACCTTTACTTCTATTCTAGAAAGATTATCTAAAATTGATGAAGCCCAAAAAAAGATTGAAGACTTATCCAGTGATATTGTTTCTTTACAAAGCGTTTTAACCGATAAGAAAACTAGAGGAATATTTGGTGAAGTCAATTTAACTTATATTCTAGCTAATATCTTTGGTGAAGATAATAAAAAAATCTATCAGACTCAATATAAACTGGCTAATGGTTATATTGCTGATGCAATTCTTTTTGCACCTCAGCCTTTAGGTACTATTTGTATTGATTCTAAGTTTCCTTTAGAAAACTATCAAAAAATGATGGATAAAAATTTATCTAAAACTGAAAGAGAAATGGCCGTAAAATCATTTAAATCAGATGTTAAGAAACATATTGATGCAATTAGTACTAAATATATTGTTGAAGATTTTACTGCTCCCGAAGCGATTATGTTTTTACCGGCAGAAGCAATATTTGCTGAATTAAATGCTTATCATGAGGACATTATTAACTACGCCTATAATAAAAAAGTTTGGATTGCATCGCCAACTACTTTAATGAGTACTTTAACCGTTATTGAAATGATTTTAAAGAATATGGAGCGAGATAAGTATGCTAAAATTATTCATGAAGAATTGAATAAATTAAGTAAAGATTTCGGCTTATATAAAGAAAGATGGGACAAATTATCTAGAAGTATTGAAACTGTCAATAAAGATGTTAAAGACATTAATGTTACAACTGAAAAAATATCTAAAAGATTCGATTCAATTAATCAGGTAGATATTGATTCATTACTGATTGAAGATAAAAAAGAATAAACAAAAAAACTTCGGATGAAGTGATATATATTTTATAGTACAAATAAAGTAAACAAACCTAACAAGAAACAATAGATAGCAAATTTCCATAATTTACCATTTCTAACTTCTTTAAATAACCAATTAGTTGTAAAATAAGTGAAAATACCAGCAGCAATCATTCCTAAAGTATAATTAAGAACTAGATTACTTAGATTACCACTTTTAATAATATCAAACAGACTTAAACCAAATGTAGCAATACTAACTGGAAAATATAGCATAAATGAAAATTTTAAAGCAGTATCTCTTTTCATATCTCTAAATAAACAACCTACCAAAGTAGAACCACTACGGCTTATCCCGGGAACTAAAGCAATCATTTGCACTAGACCAATAATAATGGCATCTTTGATCGTAATATCCTGATCTTTTTTATTGCCTTTGATTTTAGATACTAATAATAAGCAGATAGCAGTAATTAAAAATGATATACCAACTATTGTTAATGATGATAGGATACCTTCTAACTTATCTTTTAAAAGAAATCCAGCAATTCCGATCGGAATAGTGGCAATAATAATATTTAAGCAATATTTAAAATCAGGAAGACTTTTTTTCTTTTCTTTTTCATCTTTGTTAAATAGATAATTAAAGAAGTTTTTAATTAATTTAATAACATCTTTTCTAAATATAAATAAAATAGCTAGAAAAGAACCAAAATTAGTAATAATTTCAAAATTTAAATCTTCAAATACCGGAGCATTAAAAAGATTTCTAAAAACTAGTAAGTGGCCACTAGAACTAACTGGGATTGGTTCAGTAATACCTTGGATAATTCCTAATATAATATATTTAAGTGTCATAAAATCATCTCCACTATAATTATATAATAAATAATCGAATTAAGAAATAAAATATAGTATGAATTTATTAATTATATATTTTTTAGGGATAATTTTGGCTAGTATTGGTTTATTTTATATTATTTTATATTTAAATCTATTAACTATGGGGTATAGTTTTTTAAATTATGTAAACTTTATATTTAGAAGAATAGAATGCTTATTATTTATTGTTGGAATTTTAATAATCATTTATTGCTTAGAAAGGGAAAAAATCCATGAATTATTATTACGATGTTCTATTAAATTTAAAAAGAAATACTTTAGATAGCTTCTATGAGTGGGATAAGGATGATGACATTAAACATTTTAAGAAAATACCTTTAATTAGAGTTGATTCTAAAACCTTAAATGAATTTATTAATTATAAAATTAATTTAACTAAAACATTTCTGGCAGAAATTTATAACAAAGGGATAGAATACGATAATAATGAATTGAAGTTAGTTCCCTATGTATTTATTATTTCTGATGCTAAAAGTTCATTAGCATGCAAATATGACCCTAAAAACAAAGAATTACTGAGAAGTAATTGTTTACTTAATGATGATTTAAATATTATTGAAATTGCCTATAGTTTAAAAGCTAAAAAAATAGAGTATTTTAAAAAAGAAAAATATAAGATTGATTATACTTTAAGACAAGAAAAAGAAATAAGAAACATTCTAATAAAACAAATTAATTTGTTTTTAGAAAACAAGAGGGTTAATATTTTAAAATATTTATATTATGAAATATTTAATCAAAATTGTGATGATTTAGAAAAAATTGCTAAAGATTTAAAAAATGATATGAAAGTTAATTTTAATGCTAAATATTTAGAATTATATGATTTAATTGTTTTGTTTAACAAAAAAAATGTATAAATTAAATAAATTAGAAGATACTATTAAAGAGGAGAAAGATAATGAAAAAGATAAAAGTTCTATTAATTATTTTTAGTTTATTGTTATTAGTAGGATGTAGTTGTGCTATGGAAAATACCCCTAAAGCTAAAGTCGAATCATATTTAAAAAGTTACCAGAATTTAGATGATGATATCCTAGCTCAATTAGATCAATCAAGTGAGTTATCAGAATACTCAGATAATCAAAAAACTAAATATAAAGATGTTTTAAAAAAGCAGTACCAGGATTTAAAATATGTTATAAAAGAAGAAGTAATTAATGGTGATGATGCAACTGTAACTGCTGAAGTAACTGTTTATGATTTATATAAGGTTCAACAAAATGCTGCATTATATCAAACTAATAATCCTGATAACTTCCTAGACACTGCCGGGGTATATGACAAAAGTTTATTTTTAGATTATAAATTAGAACAAATGAAAAAAGTTACTGATACTGTATCTTATACTATTTCGTTTACTTTAACCAAAGTCGATAACAAATGGAAAATTAATGATATTACTAACGATATGCTTCAAAAAATTCATGGTATTTACAATTATGAAACTTAATTAAATAGATATTTATATCTATTTTTTTTGACATTAGCATAATATTTTTTAGGAGATCAAGATGAGAAAAGTATTACTGTTTTTTTGTTTGTTATTATTTCCAATAAAAGCTCAAGCAATTAGTGCTTCATCATATATCATTATGGATATGGATAGCGGTTTAGTCTTAGGAGGATCTAATATTCATAAACAAAATTTAATTGCTTCAATCAGTAAAATAATGACCTGTTACATCGCTTTAAATTATGGCAACTTAAATGATGTAATTGAAGTTGGAGATGAAATTTTAAAAGCGTATGGTTCAGCCATTTATATTGAAATAGGCGAAAGGCTTACTTTAAATAATTTATTATATGGATTAATGCTAAGAAGTGGTAATGATGCCAGTTATGTTATTGCTAAATATATCAGTGGTAATATGACTGAATTTGCTAACTTAATGAATGCAACGGCTGAAGCTTTAGGAATGAAAAACACTCATTTTTATAATGCTCATGGTTTAGAAGAAAATAATGGTAAAGGCAATATTTCTACAGTTTATGATATGGCAATCCTTACTAAAGAAGCAATGAAAAATAAAAACTATCGAAAGATAGTTAAAACTAAAAGTGTTGTTGCTAAAACCAGCTATAAAAGTTATACCTGGTATAATAAAAACCGCCTTTTAAGTGAGTATAAATATACAACTGGTGGTAAAACCGGATATACTAAGAAAGCTAAAAGAACCCTAGTAACTACAGCGTCAAAGGATAATAAAAATTTAATAATTGTTACATTTAATGATAGCAATGACTTTAATGATCATAAAATTTTATATGATAATTTTTTTAAAAACTATGAAAAAGTAAATATTTTAGATAAAGATGATTATCAGGTTAATGATACTTATTATAGTAAATATACTTTATATATTAAAGAATCTTATAGTGCTTTAATTAAAAAAAATAATTTAAGTAATTTAAGAATTGAAGAAACTATTGAGAAACTAGATAAGGTCAGAAATAATGAAAAAATAGGAACAGTTTCAGTATATTTAAAAAACAAATTAATCCATACCGAGAATATTTATTTAAGTAAGAAAATAAAAGTTAAAAAAGATAGTTTTTGGATTAGGCTGATAAGAAAGGTTAAATCATGGTTAATGTAATTTGGGGCATATTTATTTTAATTGGAGTAACTTTTAGTTTAATTACTGGCAATGAAGAAATCATCAGTGATGAAATTTTATCAAGTGCAAAAACAGGATTAGAATTAATTATGGAGATGTTACCAATTTTAGTTATTTGGATGGGTTTAATGAAAATAGCTGAAGATGCTGGATTAATTGTCAATATAGCTAAATTTCTATCTAAACCATTAAAAAAACTGTTTCCTTCCATTCCAGAAGGAAATCCAGCTTTGGGACTTATTGCTTCTAATGTTGCTGTTAACATGCTGGGATTGGGTAGCGCGGCCACTCCTTTTGGTTTAAAGGCCATGCAGGAGTTACAAAAAATTAATCCTAAAAAAGACACGGCCAGTGAAGCAATGATAACTTTTTTAATTTTAAATACTGGAGGAGTAACTTTTGTACCTACAACAGTTATTGGACTAAGAATGCTTTACAATAGTGCTAATCCCACTGAAATAATTATTACTTCAGCTTTAGCTACTTTAGCAGCAGGAATTGCTGGTTTAACTTTAGATTATTTTATTAGAAAGGGTAAGAAGTATGAATAGATTATCATTTTTTATAATCCCGACTATTGTCTTATCAATTACTATCTATGGCTTTATTAAAAAGGTGAATCTTTATGATAGCTTTATTAAAGGAGCTAAAGAAGGACTAAATATTACGCTCAATATCTTTCCATTTGTTATTGGGATGGTATTTGCTATTAATATTTTATTAAGAAGTAATTTTATTCCTTTTATCTTTTCTTTTGCCAGCAACTTTTTTAGTAAAATAAATGTTCCTGTAGATATTTTGCCGATGACCTTTTTAAGATCAATTTCCGGGAATGCTACTTTGGTTATTTTAAACGATATCTTTAAAAAATTTGGACCGGATTCTTTTGCAGGTAGACTCGCATCAACTATTCAGGGTAGTAGTGATACAACTTTCTATGTTATTACTTTATATTTTGGTAGTGTAGGAGTTACTAAAATTAGACACTCTTTGAAAGCTGGTTTATTTTCTGATTTTATGGGAATTATTATGTCATTTGTAATAGTATATTTAATATTTGGTTAATTATTAAAAAAGGGTAAAGGTAAAATTCCTGCCGAAATTATTATTAAAGAAAATAATAAAAATATTAAAATAAAACAAATGCTTTAAATTATATGGTATAATTTTTTTGGTGATCAAAATGGAAAGATTACAAAAAATAATTGCTACTAGTGGTGTTTGCAGCAGAAGAAAAGCAGAGGAATTAATTAAAGCCGGCAAAGTAACAGTTAATGGTGAAGTAGTAACTGAACTAGGGACTAAAGCAAGTTATGAGGATCATATAACAGTGAATAAAAAACCATTGTCTTTAGAACCGAAAGTTTATTATCTTTTAAACAAGCCTCGTAATGTAATAAGCTCAACTATTGATAAAGAAGGTCGTAAAACCGTTATAGATTTAATTAATACTAAATTAAAAATATATCCAGTAGGAAGACTTGATTATGATACTACGGGATTAATTATTTTAACTAATGATGGGGAGCTTGCTAATTTATTGATGCATCCTTCTAATAAAGTTGAAAAAACATATCTTGTTAAATTAAATAAGATATTTACGATGGATGATTATTTTAAATTAAAAAAAGGAATTATTGTTGACGGTAAAAAAATAATTCCTAAAAGATTGAAAATTAAAAGAAAAGATTCTGAAAGAAACATTAGTTATGTTGAGATAACTGTTATTGAAGGATTAAACCATTTAATTAAAAATATTTTCCTTTCTTTAGGTTATGATGTTATAAAATTAACTAGAGAAAAATATGCTTTTTTAACAACAGAAGGCTTAGATTTTGGCTATTATAGAGAATTATCTAAAGAAGAAGTAAACGCTTTATATAAATTAAAAAAAACTATTAAAAAATAGTTTTTTAATTTGTTTCTTCATCTTCCAAAGTAATAGCATCAACAGGACAAGCTTCAATTGCTTCTATTAATTCAGCAGGTGCTTCTTCTACATCTGGTTTTAATACAATACTGATTCCACCCTTAAATTCAAAATATTCAGGACAAATAGCAATACATGCTCCACATCCAATGCATGCTCCGGCATTAACTTTTAGTTTTTTCATCTGGGCCTCCTGAAATGATTATATCATTTGGATTAAAAAATAGAAATAAGTATTTGCTAATATTGTCAAATATGTTAAAATGAACCTAAGGAAGTGTAATATGGAATCTAGAATGGAAAAATATTATCAATCTCAAGAATCCTACGGAAAAAGAACAGACCGCAATGAAGAATTATACAAAGAAGTAGGTAAAAACGAGATAGAAGATTTTAAAATTAATTCTAATGCTAAAGTTCTTGAAAATAATATTAATAAAATAGATATTAATGAATTAAAAAGCATTATTGACCGTAGATATAATGAAACGCTTCCCAAACGCAAATCAATTTTTATTGATACTCCTGAAGAAAAAAAACTTGATGAGGATTTACCAACTAAAGAATATGATATAAATACTATTCTAGCCAAAGCTAGAGAAGAAAAAACTAGTAACTATGAAGAAGAAAGATTGAAAAAAATTACTAATACGCAGTTTGATATCTTAAAAAGTTTAGATTTAAATGAAATTAAAAAAGAAAAGCCAGATGATGATTCTGGAGAAGAAACTTTAATGACTTTAATAAATACAATTACTGCTAAGGAATTAGAAAGTAGCAAAATTAATCCTTTAGATATTTTTACTGATTTAAAAGGCAGTGATAATACTGAAATAATTCCTGCTCAAAAAGATTTGTCTACGGAAGATGAACTTACTAATACAATGTCTATTGATACATCTTTCTATACAACCAGATCTAATTTCAATAAAGAAGATTTTGAAGGATTTGAAGAGATTCAGAATGAAACTAAAGGCAGCAAATTGGTTGTAGGCATTTTAATTACTTTAGCTATAATTGCTTTTGTAATAGGGGCAATAATAATTTTAAATAAATATTTAAATTTAGGACTATTTTGATAATAGTCTTTTTTAATTAGAATAATACTT